>JAFAIO010000047.1 GCA_019236675.1 Verrucomicrobiota bacterium | reverse complement strand
ATTTTCAGGAATAATTGTTCCCTTGCGGAACACAGGTGGTTATCGCGAGAATCCGTTGATGGAGACCCCAAGACGAATCATCACGCGTACCGCCTGGCGGTTGGCGGGGCGCTATTGGACTTCCGAGGAAAAATACACAGCGTGGGGTCTCATTCTGAGCGTGGTTCTTTTGAACCTGGGCAACGTTTACGTGGGAGTTCGTATTAACGAATGGAATCGGGCTTTCTACAACGCTCTGCAAGCTTTCGATGCGCCCGAGCTATTCCGCCAGATTGGTATCTTCGCGATTCTCGTTAGTTGCGCGGTGGCCTGCTCCGTTTCTGCGCTCTACCTGAATCAGTGGTTACAAATTCGCTGGCGCAGATGGCTGACGTTAAGGCATCTGTCCGCATGGCTGGCGGATCGCGCCTATTATAAATTGCAGCTCGGTACTGATGCTGATAATCCCGATCAACGTATCGCCGAAGATCTGAACCAATTTACGGGTTACGTCTTGACTCTTTCGGTGGGGTTGATTTCGTCATTTGTTTCTTTGCTCTCATTTCTAGCGATTCTGTGGGGGCTATCCGGCACGGCTAATATTCCGCTGGGTTCGTTGGGCAGTGTTCCTGTTCCCGGATATTTAGTTTGGGCTGCTTTGATTTATGCAGGACTCGGTACTTGGCTGGCGGTTAATATTGGGCGTCCTCTGGTCGCCTTGAACTCTGCCCGCCAACGTTTCGAAGCGGATTTCAGATTCAGCTTGGTTCACCTTCGCCAGCACGCAGAAAGCGTTGCCTTATATGGGGGTGAACCTGTCGAGCTAGCGTTATTCACCGAGCGGTTCAAAGCTGTATTTGCCAATTTTCGGCAAATCATGGGGCAGCAGATCAGGCTCAGCGCATTCACGCAGACTTACGCTCAGGTCGGTTTGATCTTCCCTGTAATCGTCGTTTCACCCCGTTACTTTACGCGCCAGATCTTGTTGGGCGGTCTATTCCAGGCGGTCAACGCTTTTTCGTACGTCCAGAACGCGCTTTCATTCATTATCAATTCCTACAATGATATCGCCACCTGGGAAGCGGTGACTGAGCGATTAGGCGAGTTCGACCAAAGGCTTGATAGCATCCATGATTCGGTGCAAGCACCGCAGTCCATATCGATTCGGCGCAAGGGTACCGGAGGAGTTGCGGTCGATCATCTTGATCTGGACTTACCGGATGGCACACCGCTGCTGCGAGGGGTGACTTTCACCGTTGAACGCGGAGGGTCTTTGCTGATTGTTGGTCCGTCCGGTTCGGGCAAGACGACTCTGTTGCGTGCCATCGCCGGCATCTGGCCGTTTGGCCGCGGTAGGATCAGGCTGACCAAAGGCCAAATCGCTTTCGTGCCGCAGAGGCCGTATTTGCCGTTGGGGACTCTTGCCGACGCGGTGCTCTACCCGCGCAACCAAAAGGCGAGCGTTCCGGTCGAGCTTCCTCAAGTGCTGGAGCAGGTTGGGCTCGCTCGGCTGGTCGACGAATTGAACAAAGTCGACAGCTGGTCCGAACGTTTGTCTTTGGGGGAACAGCAAGGCTTGGCATTTGCCCGGATCTTGTTATCGAAACCGGCGCTGATTTTTCTGGATGAGGCGTCCTCTGCACTGGATGATAACGCCAAGAAACGCATGTTCGGTCTGCTACGGGACGCCTCCTGGCAACCGACCATCGTGAGCGTCGGTCACAGCGAGACGGAGCACAAACTCAACCCAAAATTCATTGATCTAGCCGCGTTCAGGCCCCATCAGCCAGTAGCCGCCAAGCCATAAACGCCAAACGCCGAACGCCGAACGCCAAACGCCAAACGCCTCTAAGATATGGACCTATTAGACGAAATCGAGCGTCGCGCTTTTCGCTATTTTTGGGAGCAAGCTGATCCAAATACGGGTTTGATAAACGATCGGGCGGGCAATTTTGGACCCGATGATTACACGGTGGCATCCATCGCCGCAACCGGCTACGGGCTGGCCGCACTTCCCATTGGAGTGGAACGCGGATGGGTAGACCACGATCAAGCTGCTAGCCGGGCGCGAGTTACCCTCCAGTTCTCTTTGACGCTAGCGCATCAGCACGGCTGGATTGTTCACTTCGTGGACAAGCATTCCGGCGAGCGAGTTTGGCAGAGCGAATTCTCCACCATCGATACTGTTTTGCTGGTTGCTGGTGCTCTGGCTGCTGGCCAATACTTTGCTGCTCGCGTCCCGGAGATTGCGGGCCTTACCGATCAACTCTACCGGCGGCTGGATTGGTGGTGGGTCCTAACCAATGATGGTACCCAGCCCGATAAGGAAATGGTGTCGCAGGGTACAAGGCTGGAATCGGGGTTCATCACAAATAATTGGTGGGATTATAGCGAGGCCGTATTGCTGTATCTCTTGGGCCTCGGCGCGCCCGAAAAACCGCTGCCGGAAACCAGCTGGGAGGCGTTCGAGCGCCCTTTAGAAAAGTATGCCGGACTCGAATGGTTACGGGCTGGACCCATTTTTATTCATCAGATGCCCTATGGCTATTTTGATCTGCGTAACCAACGAGATCGATTGGGGTTCGACTATTGGCTTTCGTCTACGAACGCGATGAAGATCAATCGCCGGTTTTGCCGGTATCACGCCAAGAAACGGAAGACGTACGCCGAAGGATTCTGGGGTCTGAACGCGAGCGACGGTCCGGACGGATACAAGCCCTATGGCGTGGCTGGCGATCCGGAGGACGGGACAGTCTCACCGACTGGAGCGATAGCTTCTGTAACCTTTACGCCGGACCTGGCCATTTCGGTTGCCCAGGCGATGTACGAAAAAGACGGCGGCGCTTTGTGGGGTAAGTATGGTTTCACGAACGCCTTCAACGTGGACCGGAAGTGGCATTCTCCCGATGTGATTGGCATCGATCTCGGTATGGCTCTCTTAGCCATCGAGAATTACCGAAGCGGCCTGATCTGGAAACTGATGAGCGGATTTGATGGGACGGCCCGGGCGCTGGCTGCAGCCGGGTTTCGCGAGAACGTTGAAGCCGAGAAGAAGGTGGTGAGCAGTAAGCAGTAAGCAGTAAGCAGTAAGCAGTAAGCAGTAAGCAGTAAGCAGTAAGCAGTAAGCAGTAAGCAGTAATAGGTCATTGGTCGCCTCTGGGCAATCGTCGGGCGCGTCGAAGAGGTGCCGGACAGCCGAGCTGCTGGCTCCGTAGGAGCTAAATCTTTATAGCTATCGACATGAAAAGGGACGGTGAGCTTCGTAGGAGCGGCATATCGCGGCGGTATCTGTGCCTCGTTAGGCTCGATTAGAGATTTTGCTCCTACGGAGCTGGCCCGGATTTTTCTCTGTCCTGGCCATAAAGATTATGCTCCTACGGAGCGTAGCCCTGTCTACCTTTCACCTATCACCTCTCACTTTTCACCCCCGCCAAGCACCCAGCGCCATCTTCGTTGTATGGCGTATGCCGAACGCCAGACCCTCCTAGCTCCTAGATTCTAACTCCTAGCTCCTTCCCCTTCACACCTCCCAAGAGCTGCGGGTCTGGTCCAATTGCGATTCCTTGAGATCTAGAATGGATTGGAAACGCCGGAGAACGTCATCGGTGATTTCGCCTTTATCGCGAAGCTCGATCAACCTGGCTCGTTGCTGTTTAACAATCGCCAATTCTAGGGAGACCACGTTTCCTAGGAACTGGGTCTGAGAACGATCGGCTGGCTCTGACGCTTCCGCGTGAGGAGCTTCCACGGTTTGTCCGTAAATGTCGTAAAGGTGAGCAATGGCTTTGCCTTTTTCTTCGTTCGGCTCACCCAGCGATTGCAGGTACCGGACTGCGGTGGTGGCCATGGCCAAACGCGCTTTGATCTCTTCGGATTCCGTGCCGGGCTGAGATCCGAACTGTAACCGGCTAAGAAGCTTAGGAAGAGTTAGCCCTTGAGCTATCAAGGTCACCAGAATAACGGCGAACGTGAAAATAATAACTTCCGCGCGCTGCGGAAATGGCGAGCCATTGCCCAGTACTGGGGGAATAGCCAGAGCTGCCGCCAAGGAGATGCCGCCCCGGATCCCGACCCAGGAAAGCAATATTGCTTGCGACTTTGCCCGAGCGCCATCGGATGATTGCACGTGCCTACCAAGAAGCCATGGCCAGCCTGTCGCGCCGACTTGTCCGCCGTAGTTTTGGGACGACGGAGGACTTGTCCTCCATCGCTTTAGCGACGGAGGAAGGCGGAAGCGTAGCGGAGGTGGATTGGTTGAGACAAAGACCCAGCCGATCCGAGCCAAGATCACCGTGACGCTCACCGCGATCGCACCCCCAATCAGAAACCAGGGATTTTCAGACCACAACGGTTCGCCCACCGTGCGTAGTTGGAGTCCGATCAGGATAAAAAGAAGGCCGTTCAGCAAGAATGTCAGCATCTCCCAAGATCCAGTCGCTTGAAGGCGAGCGCGGGGAGTACCGGTCCGCGGATCATTCCAACCCAGATAAAGACCAGCGGTTACGACGGCCAAAACCCCGGAGACATGGAGGGCTGCGGCGGGTTGGTAAGCGGCAAAAGCTGACAGCAACGAGATCGTGTTCGACAAGAGAGGATCGGTCGTGTGCCGGCGCAGTTGTACCGCCAACCAGCCAACCAACCCTCCGATGATCACGCCTCCGGCAACGGCCAGACAGAAGTGGCTGATAACAGTGCCCCAGACATAAGTTTTCTGCTGCGTGGCATGGATTGCCGCTTCGAAAAGGACTAAAGCTGATGCGTCGTTGACCAGGCTCTCTCCGCGCAGAATGGCGTTTAGTCGGCGTGGAATGGGAAATCGTTCGAGGATCGCGCTGACGGCCACCGTATCCGTGGGCCCGAGAACCGCTCCAAGCACGAAGGCCGGACCCCAAGCCATGCCGAGAAGCAGGTGCGCGATTAGCATCACGGATAAAGTGGTGGCAAGTACTAATCCGACTGAAAGCTGAAAGATCGGGCGCCAGTTTTCCCGAAAATCGCGCCAGCTTGAATTCACGGCATCCGAGAAAAGCAGGGGCGGCAGAAAAACTAGGAACACGATGTCCGGTTCCAAATGGATCGCTGGCAGTCTCGGTGGAATGGCCAAGAGCAGGCCGCCTAGCACCAAAACGATCGGATAAGAGATGTTCAGCCGGATAGCCAGCGCAACCAATGCCACCAGAACGACGAGCAAGGCGACAACGAGCTGAACCGGATGCACGGGGTCAAAGATGCCTAAGGAAGGCGGCCGCGGTCAATAGTACGCGAAGCCCGTGGAGCGCTGACTTCCCGCGGCCGCGGGACGAGGCCGATGAGGGGTCGACAAGGTTCCGACCGATCAGCCTCGCAAGCGAGGCACGCTCCACGGTGGCGTAATTTTTTCGATAGAGAAAAAATTCGGCACGCGTGCCTTCAGAGTAACGGTATGCGCGTAAACCGTTGGTTTCAGAGATCTAAGTCGGGTGTCTGAGATTCCGGCTCTGTCAAGGCCGGAAGCCACAGGTGTCTTGGATTTGCAGATTTGTCTCGAAAAAAGTGGTGACTGGTACTAGAATCGCGGCTCGATAGTTCAAAACGAACAGAAAGACGCCAGTTTTGTACGGTTGTATTATGCTTAAAGAGTGGGCGCTCTGGGTTGTAAGCGTTAAGAGGAGTTACTCTTGATAGCTAAGGCGAAGCGAAGCCTGTTGCACGAGGCCTGGCGAATCGCAAAGGTCTATTGGACGTCAGAGGAGAAATGGTCGGCTTGGGGACTCCTTGGTTTGATCATCGCAATCAATCTCGGCAACGTTTTTGTCGGGATCCAATTGAACCAATGGCAGCGCGCTTTCTACAACGCGCTCCAGGTTTTTGATAGCGGCGAATTACTGCGCCAGCTCGGTTGGTTCTTCTTATTCGCCAGTTCCGGGGTGACCCTGACGGTTAACGCGCTCTACTTCAATCAGATGCTGCAGATCCGGTGGCGGCGTTGGCTAACCGAGAAGTATCTCAATCAGTGGCTCACCAATCAGGCGTACTATCAACTTCAACTGAAAAGCACGATCGACAACCCCGACCAACGTATCTCTGAGGACGTGCAGTTGTTCACCACCCAAGCTTGCACGTTAGGTCTAGGTCTGTTTACATCGGTCGTCGGGTTGGGATCCTTCCTGGTTATTCTTTGGGGCCTGTCTGGAACCGGCGCCATTTCTTTGGGAAAATTCGGTACCATTTATATCCCCGGTTATCTGGTTTGGGCTGCTCTGCTGTATGCGGGTGTGGCCACCTTTATCACCACAAAAATCGGTCGTGCTTTGGTGCCGTTGAATTTTCGAAAACAACGATTTGAAGGCGATTTCCGATTCAGTTTAGTCAGGATCCGCGAAAATGCAGAGAGTGTCGCCTCTTATGGCGGTGAACGAGTCGAGCTCGGCGTGTTCAAGGAGCGGTTTAACGACGTAGCCGACAATTTCCGACGGATCATGAAACGGCAAATGCGCTTGGGCTGGTTCACGAACAGCTGCGGGCAAGTTGCGCTCGTTTTTCCATATCTGGTTGTGTCTCCGCGGTATTTCGCCAAACAGATGCCGCTGGGCAGCCTGATGCAGGTGGTCAACGCGTTCGTTTACGTAAGTGATCGACTCTCGTATATTACCAACGCTTACTCTGATATCGTAGCGTGGTTCGCGGTCACGGAACGGTTGGCCGGGTTTGAAGAGAAACTGGAAGAGCTGCGTAACCCGACGCCCGAAGGAGATCATCGCATTGCCATCCGCCGGGGTGGTGCCAGCGTGTCGGTCGACGATCTGGATCTCGATCTTCCGGATGGGAGCGCGCTTTTACGAGGTGTTTCCTGCCACCCGCCCATGGGCTCAGCCCTGCTGATTTCCGGTCCTACCGGAACCGGTAAGAGTACGTTGCTGAGGGCGATTGCCGGAATCTGGCCCTTCGGCCGCGGGAACATTCGCATCGGAGAAGGTGGCATGTTGCTAGTCCCGCAAAGACCCTATCTGCCTCAAGGAACGTTAGCGAACGCTTTGACGTATCCTTCTACGAATGGCAAAAGCTTTACCGCAGCCGAGCTTGGGGCGGCTCTGGGTGAAGTCGGCCTGGGATCTTATGCATCGCAGCTCGATGTGGTTGATAACTGGGGTCAGCGTATGTCACTCGGAGAGCAGCAACGGCTTGCGTTCGCCCGGGTACTGCTGGCCGAGCCGGCGTTGGTTTTTCTAGACGAAGCGACTTCAGGACTTGATGAAGCCGGCGAAGCGCGACTGTACGGGTTTTTGAGGTCAGCACCCTGGCAACCGACCGTGGTTAGCGTGGGACACCGAAGCACCCTTATCAAATTCCACGACGCGATTCTCGACCTCGCTCCTTACATTCCGCTGAAGAAGCCGGTGGTCCTGCCACTGCCAAATCCTCCTCTCGAGGACGCAGAACTGGTTCCGGAGTTGAGCCGGGCTTAGGGCTTGGTTGGGCAAGCGAGGCCGGGCCCGGAGGGGAGCCGCATTCCGCGAGCCTTGCCGCGAACGAGCTACTTCGAGCTTAGGCCATTTGGTCCGAATTGCGTGTTAGCCGCGGCTCCCAGAAACGCGTTGCAGCCCAAAACCTGCAACCCAATAGACGTGCGCCGATTTTCGGGGCGTCGCGGTTTTGGCGCACGACAAGCCCTGCGATCAATTCTCGGTCTGGGACACGTTGGGTACTTGCACGCCGAATGCAACGCCCCTCCGAAGGAACTCCGGGACGCCCCAAGGTCGTTCGATCGTTTGGCGCGCCGAGCCGTGGTTTGTCCTGGGCCACGGCTCGGCGCGTTTCAAGGCCTATTTACCCTGTTCAGCGGCAGACGATCTGTCCCTTCGGCGACTATCGTTGGTCCATTCGGGAGCCCGCCTTCGCCAAGCCTGCGGCGCGGCAGGCCCTCGCCCCACCACACCGGTCCTGCATCGACGACCGGTCCATTATGCTGATTACTGACATACTGACATACTGACATACTGACATACTGATTACTGATTACTGATTACTGATTACTGATTACTTCAGCTGCCATCTTTGGGGACTTGTACACGAACCAAACCCTCCTGACATAAGGCTGTCACCGGTGCGGCTTACTGGATCCGCGACGGGTCGAACCGGCTCTTCGGCTCGGCGACCCACCACTCGGAACAAAAGGAACGACTAGAATGCACACGAATGTCGCCATCATTGGGTCCAACGGACAAAACGCTGCCGCTTGGACCAACGCCTTCATCGCTGCGGGGTTCACCGTTCGAAACCTCGTTCGTTTCCCGGAGCGATTACCTAAGCGCACTAGATTGCAATACGGTCGTCTAGAACTTGACGATTCCTCAACTCACCAGCCAGCGCTCAAGGGCATCCATACGCTCGGTCTCATGACCCCAAGCCACCCCGACCAGGTAAAACGCGAGGTGGGTCTGATTTATGCCGCCAAGCAAGCCGGTGTGCGGCGAATCATCAAGCTATCGGTGATCGGTGCGGAGTTCGTTTTTCCCATTTCGGCCTTTGCCCGTTGGCACGCTGATATCGAGGAAGTGCTGCGTACGTCAGACATCCCACATGTGATCTTACGGCCGAATTTCTTCATGCAGAACGCGCTCGTGCAAAGAGCGTCGATCGAAGCGGGTGTTTACACCGAGCCAATAACAACCAATTCGATTAGCTACGTCGATATCCGCGATATCGCCGAGGTCGCGGTTGCGACTGCTGGTGGAGATTTCGACGATCAAGCTCTCACTTTAACGGGCCGGGAAGCAATTGGCGGCGAACGAGTCAGTACTCTGCTCAGTCAGGCAGCCGGCAAGCGAGTTCAGTTTGTATCACCCAGCTTGGAACGTTTTCGGTCGGGACTCGCGGGAAACAAGCTCCCGGATTGGCACATTGACGCTTTGGTCGAGCTATACGCTAAAGTTCAAGAAGGCAGAGCGTCCCACGTTAGCTCGGTAACTGCTGATATAGAAAACGTTACCGGCAAGCGTCCAAGAAGCTATCTTGAGTTTGCCCAGAATGCGTTCGGTCGCCGAAACGCCAGACGAAATCCAGCTCAAGCCCAAACCTTGCGACCTTTTTGGCACCACCTCTTTAATCACGAACTTTCTCGCGGACGAGAATGGCCAATTGGGTTCAAACTGTGACAACAGCTTGAATAAGTATCATTTGGCCCTGTAGTAGGCAAGGTGCACGGATTGCAGATTTCTGGGAATATGGTTTTATGGGGATCGTAAAAACCACGCTGGAAATTCCGGACGATTTATTTCGAGAGATGAAGGCGGCGGCGGCTCTGCGGGGAATAAGACTACGAGACTTTGTCACCGATGCGATATCAGGACACCTGGCTCGGATGAAAAAGGCAGACTCCCGATGGTCACAGCTTCTTCCGCCGCCGCCGAAAGTGGCTAGGACCGAAATGAGAAGGATCCACGAGCTTATTCAGGCGGAATCTGAACGGATTGATGTCGAGGACTGGAGCCGGTGATCCTGGATACGAAACTGATTATTTTGCTTTCCATCTAATTAGATACGTGTCTAATTAGCTTCATGACGGAGACCGAAATTGCTCCCCTGTTGCGTTTCTTTAAAGCGTTAGCCCACGAAAGCAGGCTGCGTTTGCTAGGCTTTCTGGCGCAACGGGCTCGAACCGTGCAGGAACTGGCCAGTCTGCTCGGTCTGACCGAGCCGACTACTTCACATCATCTCGGTCTGCTGCGTGAAGCAGGCTTGGTCACCTTACGGGTCGAAGGAAATCTGCATTGGTACAATTTCGAACCTTCCGAACTCGCCCCCTTGGCCAAATCCGTGCTTTCCCGGCAAAACGTCGCTCATTGGGCCGCTCAGGCGAGGGCGGAAAAGCCCGATCGCCAGATCCAAAATTATCTGGAATCGGACGGCCGCCTGCGATTGATCCCCGCCTCGCGGAAGAAGCGTTATCCGGTCCTAGTGTGGCTAGCTGCCCACTTTGATCTCGATCGCCGGTATCGGGAAGCGGAAGTGAATCAGATTCTGCAAACTCGATATTGGGATAGCGCAACACTTCGACGAGAACTAGTCGGGTATCGGATGTTGACGAGAGAGAAAGGTATTTATTGGCGATTACCGGAAGAAGAGTGGCTGACGTCCGAACCATTGACCCGATAGGCGTAAGCGGTCCCGCTGCTTTAGTCCGGTCCTGGTTCCCGATTCCAAAATCCAAACCCTGGCAGTTATTCTGCAAAAATCGCAGTGGTGGGAGCGACAGTGTAGCTGATTGCGATTGTCTCACCAATGCCCAACTTGAAAACCCCGGCCAACAGACCGGTGGCCGTGCCATTGATCGAAATTTCTGTCACTGTCCCACCTGTTACAACGATCGTCTTTGGGCTGTGCCGACCCGTATAGACTGTCCCGCTTTGAGGGCTCGGATTACCCGCCGCGACATTATTGGTTAAATCACCGCCGTTAGCCGGCCATGGGTTGGGAATCAAACCAAGGGGGTTATAGCCGAAATTGTTTGTTAGGACAGAGCCGGTACCACGGAGCGAAAGCGATGCGGCTCCAACATTGCTGAAGCAATTCTGGATAATCTGCCAGTCGTCAGACGTTCCCAACATTGCTATCGCCGGATTCTGGCTGCTCCCGTTTATGTTGTTTCCTGCGATAAGAACGCGGGTCGCATTGGCTAGCTGAATGGCGGCTCCGGGAACGACCGAGTTCGTGTTCTCTATGATGTTTCCGCTAATGATGACGTCGCTGTTTAACCCGCCGTTTGTAATGGCCGAGCCGTCACAATTCTTGATTACATTGCCGGTGATGGTGTGATTGGAGGTCGCGATTGATCCCGGTGTTTCGGGTCCGGCAAGATGGATGCCTGCGCCCAGTGTACCGTCCGGCTGAGCTTTGACGTTAGCAATCATATTGCCGGCAATCGTCGCGCCACTGGAAACCGGACCGAACAGCATAATACCTCTGCCTACCGCCTGCAGTACCGAACATCCAATGATCGAGCTATTTCGACCCCGCATTTGAA
>JAFAIO010000381.1 GCA_019236675.1 Verrucomicrobiota bacterium | reverse complement strand
CACCTCAGTGGGGCACGGAGAAGGAGGCGACTATCGGAAACGGGTCGGCTTGCTGGGTGGCGGCCCGGCCGCGGTCATAACCGACCTCGGAATTCTTCGTCCGGATCCAACATCTAAAGAACTAACTCTCACGAACATTCACCCTGGTGTGGCCGTCGATCAGGTACGGTCTATGACCGGGTGGAACCTGAGTTTCTCTTCGAACCTGGAAATAACTCCTGCACCAACGAGCGAAGAGCTTACGGTTTTGCGCGACCTGGAACAACGCACGGCAACGGCGCATGGAGTAACACCCGTCTGAAACCATTTTGTTTAAATCGGTTTAGAAGCTGAAGAACACCCCTGAACATATGAAAGAGATAGCCACAGCAGTGGAAGACCAAACGGCTAAGGAGAGGTCCGCCCAACCATCGATACCACTAACCGGACAGGAGTACCTCGCAAGCCTTAACGATGGACGTGAGGTTTGGATCTATGGAGAGAAAGTTAAGGATGTAACCAAACATTCCGGCCTTTCGAAATTCGTGCCGGATGATCGCTCGGTTGTACGATGCCCTGCATGACCCGGCGAAGAAAGAAGTATTAACTATGCCGACAGAAGACGGAGGCTTTACTCACCGGTTCTATCGCGCACCTCGAAATGTAGAAGAACAAGTCGCCAGCCGCGACGCCATTGCCGAATGGGCGCGAACGACCTACGGCTGGATGGGGCGATCACCTGACTACAAGGCCTCCTTCCTAGCCACCCTTGGAGCAAACAACGATTTTTACAAACCGTTTCACGAGAACGCCAAGCGTTGGTATCACAAGGCGCAGGAGAAAACTTACTTCTTAAACCATGCGATCATTCATCCGCCCGTCGACAGGGATAAAGGTCCGGACGAAGTGGGTGACGTTTGTGTCCACGTGGACGAGGAAACCGATGGCGGGCTCATTGTTAGCGGCGCAAAAGTGGTTGCGACCGGGTCGGCACTTACCCACTACAGCTTTATTGCTCATCATGGCGCCGTTCCCCTGCAGACAAAGAAGTTTGCTATTGTGTTTGCGATTCCGACCAGTGCTCCGGGTCTCAAATTTATTTGTCGCGGCTCCTATGAATACGCAGCGAATCTGGTTGGCAGTCCGTTTGATTATCCGCTCTCCAGCCGGTTAGATGAGAACGATGCGATTCTCGTCTTGGATCGCGCCTTTGTACCTTGGGAAGATGTTTTCATCTACGGGGACGTCGAGACTGCGAACAATTTCTTTCCTAAGACCGGATTTATTCCACGATTCTTGATGCACGGCTGTACCCGGCTCGCGGTGAAACTCGATTTCATTACCGGGCTCCTCCTCATGGCCGTTGAAGCGACCGGTTCGAAAGACTACCGCAGTGTGCAAGCCAATATCGGTGAAGTAATCGCCTGGCGGAACTGCTTCTGGGGGTTAAGCGAAGCCATGGCGCGTAACGCGAAGCCCTGGACCGAAGGAACGGTACTGCCGGATACAGCAGCGGCACAGGCTTATCAGGTTCTTTCCACCGAAGCGTATCCTGCCATTCGGCATCTCGTCGAAAAGACCGTGGCTAGCGGTCTCATTTACATGAACTCGCATGCAACCGATTTCAACGTGCCTGAACTGCGCCCCTATCTTGACCGGTTTGTCCGCGGCTCTAACGGTTATACCTCGGAACAGCGAGTCAAATTGATGAAGATGCTGTGGGACGCCGTAGGGAGTGAATTTGGTTCCCGGCACGAACTATATGAAGTGAATTACACCGGTAACCACGAAGATATCCGTCGGCAGGCTTTGGCCTATCTGAATGCGAGCGGGATCGCTGACGAACTGAAGGCTTTCGCAGAGTCGGCCATGGCCGAATACGATGTGAATGGTTGGACGGTGCCGGATCTGATCACGCCGGAAGATGTGAACGTGATTAAACGAAAGTGAAGATTGGATCGGTCTTACTTGCCGGATCGATGGGTGTAAGGCTGAGAAGAGTATGGATGCGAACTAGCAATGCAACTTCTCTCTAAAATAGAGGATCTGACGTTGGTCCCTGGTCCAGTGTACCTGGCGATCGGTGTATTCGACGGGATCCATATCGGACATCAGGCGGTGATTGGAGGAGCAGTTCGCAGTGCAAGCCAAAGCGCCGGCAGGGCCGTAGTCATTACATTCGATCCGCACCCTGTCCGGGTATTAAGGCCGGAAAGAGCACCTCGCATTTTGATGACTCCTGCTAACAAGAGGCGTGCGGTCGAGGAACTCGGGGTCGACGCAATGTTGACTGTCTCGTTTACCCGTGAATTTTCGAAGACCTCTGCCGAGGGCTTCGTAGAACAACTTTTTAAAAGCGCAAACGGCCTTCGCGAAATTTGGGTTGGTGAAGGGTGGCGGTTTGGAGCTAACCGCGCCGGTGGGATGGGTTTGCTGGAATCGATCGGGCAGCGATTTGGGATTAAGGTAAACGCGGTGCCGGCCGTTTTGGTCAACGATCAAGTCGTTAGCAGTTCATGGATTCGAGCAGCGATGGAGGAAGACCGGGTGGATCAAGCAGCGCTCTTGCTCGGAAGACCGTTTGCGCTCGAGTATTTGCGCCCGACAGGCAAGGTCGCCGGCCCTTGTGAACAAACCGGTCGAGCGCTTCTCTGGGCGAAATTGATGCTCGATATGGAGAGACGGGTCGAAGATCGGGACTCGTTTAGCGACCTGGTTTTTTAATAATATGTCTCATTTAGAATCGATCGTTCCCCTGCTCTTTAAGCGGGCGTTGGGCCAATGGGCCAGCGGCGTCACCGTCATTACCACACTACGGGAAGACGTGCCGCATGGGATGACGGCAAGTTCGTTTAGCTCGCTTTCATTGGACCCGCCGCTTGTATTGGTGTCGGTGGATCAACGCGCCCGGCTGCATCAACTACTACCTGAGACCGGCAGATACGGCGTCAGTATTCTCGCCAAAGGTCAAGATCCACTTTCCGCCCACTTTGCTGGCCGACCAAATGACAGGCTGCAAATCCCATGGATGCAAGCAGAAGGCCTGCCTTTTCTTGACGGAGCCTTGGCGCACTTGGCCTGCGATGTTTTTAACGCGATTCCGAGTGGCGACCACATTATTTACATTGGACGCATCACCCACGCCCAAGTCTGGCCGAATCGCGAACCGCTGGTGTATCACGGAGGCAAGTACGCCAGCCTGAGTGTTCTTCATTGATCAGTGAAACTGTTGCACTGCAATCCCCTGAAAAGCGATGAGTACATCCCAGACGATTCCTGCACGTTCGTCAGCGAGTGCCGCTTCTCCCGGAGCGTTTGACGCTGAGTACGATATTGTTGTTGTCGGCGGCGGAGGCGGCGGGTTACCGGCCGCTCTCTTTGCTCGTTGGTTAGGAAACTCCGTTGTTGTACTGGAGAAAGCGGCTGAGTTAGGCGGCACCGCGCGGAAGGCCGCTTTCTGGTACTGGGTGCCCAATAACAAGAAAATGCGGGAAATCGGTAGGCCCGATGAGAAAGTTGATTTCCTCCGTTACGTCGCTCGATTGTCTCGTCCGCAGAACTACGACCCTGAGAATCCGCGGTTTGGTTTGAGCGAATGGGAATACGCGATGTGTGAGGCAATCTATGAGAGCGCGTCCCCCGCTGCCGAATTGCTCAGTGAGCGTGGCGCTTTGCCCTATCGACATTGTGCCGAGGTCCCGGACTACTGGGCTGAGTTGCCGGAGGACAAAGCGCCGCGTGGCCGAGTTTTGTTGCCCGAGGCGGCTTGTGATTCGATGTCTGATGGCGGTCAGGTGGCCATTCGCACACTTTCAGCAGCGGCACAACGCGACGGTGTTGATATCCGCACAAGTCATCGAGTCCAACGGGTTGTTCGGAATCGCGCCGGCGAAGTCGTCGGGGTAGAAGCGGCTACGAGCGAAGGCACCCTGATAAAAATGCGAGCCCGGAAAGCAGCTATCTTCGCGACGGGCGGCTTCACTCATAATCCCGAGCTGCGGCGTAACTTTTTGCATGCGCCCGTCTACGGTGGATGTGCGGCCCTAACCAATGAAGGCGATTTTGTATACATAGCGAGCGCTGTGGGGGCGCAGCTGAGAAACATGAATTACGCTTGGATGTGTCCAGTATCGCTGGAAAAAGCGATTGCCAGAACTCCTGATTTGTCCGGAATGTTTTCAGTCGCAGGAGATTCGATGATATGGGTGGACAAAAGGGGTTATCGCGTCGTAAACGAAAAGCTGGCTTACAACGAGCTGGCTCAAATATTTTTCCAATGGGATGCAGCCAATGCGGAATATCCCTATCTCGTTTTGATCGCAATTTGGGATCAGAGGAGCCAGGAGCATTCTGCTAGTAGCGAGTATGGTCGCCTCATAGTGCCGGCCGGCACCGATGACTCGCACGTGATTCGGGGCGAAACCTGGGAACAATTAGAGGGCGCGATTGCCACGAGGCTGCAGCGTTATTCTGTGGTGACAGGCGGCCTTGAGCTCTCCGGTGATTTCTTGAAAAACCTCAAAGCGAGCGTGTCCCGATTTAACCAATTCGCGAAAGCCGGACGCGACGATGACTTTCGCCGGGGCGAACGACAGGTGGAACAGCTATTCAATGGCGCTGTTAAAGAGGAACCGGGACGAACCAATCTGACAATGTACCCTTTGAGTGATCATGGGCCGTACTACGCAGCACTGGTTTCCGGTGGCACTCTTGACACAAAGGGAGGGCCGAAGACAACGGTTAATGGCCAGGTGCTCGACGATCTAGACATACCGATTCCTGGTCTTTACGGAGTAGGCAATTGTGTCGCCTCCCCCTCCGGTCGCGCGTATTGGGCGGGCGGCGCTACTCTCGGCCCAATCCTGGCGTTCGCGTACCGAGCCGCTCACGCAGCCGATGCTGAGCCGGTGAAGCAAATCGATGCGATCCCTGAGCTGGTAGCGGCGGATTCTCAAAGCATCCAAGTCTAACCCTAAGCAAACTGCGAATTCTATGGCACTTACTCGCGAAACCATGACCGACGAACAGCGCAAGTCGGTCGCGATTGAATATTTAAAGGCGTTTGATCACGCCGGAACAACTTCAACCGGTGGAAGTATTTTAGATCTTTTCGCCGACGACGCTCAGGTGTTTTTTCCAAAATGGGGTTTAGCAACCGGAAAGGACCAGATCGGCCAATTGTTTAGTGATGTAGGCAAAACCATTAAATCGATCCAGCACCACTATTCCCACTTTAATTGGATCTTTTCCGGGAGCGATCTGCTGGTGTGTGAAGGCACGAGCCACGGAGAACATCAGGATGGCCCGTGGCGAGCTGGCGTGCCGGAGTGGGGCGCTGGACAATGGTGCGACGTTTTTGAGATTAGAGATTGGAAAATCCAGCGGGTGTTCATCTACCTCGATCCAGACTATGCGGGTAAGGACACGAGTCGGTACCCATGGCTGAAATTAAAATAGGAGCGCTGACCTGCAGGCTGCCGTCACCTTCGACGACGCCCGGACGTTGTGGCATGGTTCAGAACCGATGACCTCGATCCGTGGAGCTCTCGACCCGTTGGGAGACGGAATACTACAATGAACGACGTATTTATTTGCGACGCGGTTCGGACCCCATTTGGCCGGTACGGAGGCGCGTTATCCTCTATAAGAGCCGATGACCTAGGTGCGCTAACCATTCGTGCGTTGGTCGAGCGGAATGCGAGTGTCGATTGGGGTGCGGTGGATGATGTCATCTTCGGCTGCGCCAATCAGGCGGGGGAAGACAATCGTAACATTGGCCGAATGGCGCTTTTGCTCGCTGGATTGCCGGAAACTGTACCTGGCACCACGGTTAACCGGCTGTGCGGCTCTAGCCTAGATGCAATTGCCATTGGGGCTCGCGCTATTAAATCCGGAGAAGCGGATCTGATTATCGCGGGTGGGGTCGAAAGCATGTCACGCGCACCATTCGTTCTGGCCAAGTCCGACACTGCGTTCAGCCGCACCGCAGAAATCTACGATACGACGATCGGTTGGCGCTTCGTGAATGCGCGGATGCAGAAACTTTACGGGACCGACTCGATGCCCGAAACCGGAGAAAACGTGGCAGAACAATTCCGGGTTAGTCGGGAGGACCAAGACGCCTTTGCCCTGCGTAGCCATCAGCGGTGGGCAGCCGGTCATAGTGCCGGCTTTTTCACTCGCCAGCTAGTTCCGGTCGAAATCCGGCAGAAAAAAGGTGATCCCATAATCTTTGCTATCGATGAACATCCGAGACCGGAGACGACCCTAGAAGCGTTATCGAACCTCCGGACAGTAGTGAAACCGGGAGGAACGGTTACAGCCGGGAACGCCTCGGGTATTAACGATGGAGCCGGCGCGGTTCTATTAGCATCCGAACGCGCAATGATACGATATCGGTTAACTCCACGAGCTCGCGTCGTTGCGGCTGCAACGGCCGGAATTGAACCGAGAATCATGGGCATGGCGCCGGTCCCGGCAACGCGAAAAGTCCTGGCCATGGCTAACCTGGAACTCTCGCAAATGGACGTCATTGAATTGAATGAAGCGTTCGCTGCTCAAGCCTTGGCAGTGTTGCGTGAACTAGGTTTGCCGGATGATGCACCTCACGTTAATCCGAATGGCGGGGCCATCGCTATCGGACATCCGCTTGGAGCCAGCGGGGCCCGCCTGGCCACCGCGGCAGTAAACCAACTCGAAGTTATAAGCGGTCGGTACGCACTTTGCACGATGTGCATCGGTGTCGGTCAGGGAATCGCCATGATTCTCGAGAATTGCGTTGGATTCGTCGAAGATGTTTTAGAGGAAGAAGCCGCGCAGGAACTCGAGCCCGATGAAGAGGATCTGTTGGAGATCCCGTCGACGCAACGGGAAGGGGCGCTGGTCGACGAGGCGGTAAAAAGTGATCAGTAATCAGTAGGTCAGTAATCAGTTCAGGAGCTAGGAGCTAGAATCTAGGAGCTAGGAGGGGGCTCTTCCTATACTGCGTGTCGGTCGCTTGGTAGCCATCCGGCAAGGGAGCTTGGGACAGATGGGACTTATGGGACCCA
>JAFAIO010000341.1 GCA_019236675.1 Verrucomicrobiota bacterium | reverse complement strand
GCAGCCTGGAAGCCTTAGCCCGAGAAAAGCAACTCCAGAGTTTCGTTGATCATGTGTTAATGGTCCTCACGGAACAACTCGGCGGTCATTCATCTACCCTCTGGTTAATTGACGTTGAACGACGTGCCGCACACTTGCATTCGGTTTGTGAGGAGGGCCGCGTAGTCGTCGCCGAGCACGCGGACCACCCAAATGCGCGGGAACCCAGAATCTGGGATAACGATGACCCCGAATGGGTCACGCTTCAGACGAACCGCCCGTTTTTGCATGTCGACCCGATTCACGATCCCCGGCTCAAATACACGCCGGCTCAGCAAACGCGCTATTCTAACTCCGGAATCCGTGCCCTTTTGTTGATACCCCTGGTTTTCGGCGAACAGCTGGTGGGTGCGCTCTCCGTGCGCATGGCGAGCGATCGAGAGCTCGATCACCATGACCTGGAGTTCGCCCAGTCGTTGGCCCAGCAAGCGACCTTGGCGATTGAGTTAGCCAGACTAGCAGAGCAGGCTAAACTGACCGCTTTAGCTTATGAAAAGGAGCGGGCGGCGCAGGAACGCGTCGCCGAATTAACTAAAGCTAATGAAGCACTCCGCGGATGCCTGGATGCACTCGCATCCGTTCCAGAGCTGGATGAGTTCCTGGGCCAAGTAATGGGTGCTATGACCCGGCAGCTGGGCGCAGCATCGTCAGTGTTGCGATCGCGCGACTTTGAACACGAGGTTTTGACCCTGGACCTTGTTTTTCAGGAAGGTCGCGTGATGACACCGGTCGAAGCGAAGTATCCGGCTGAGCTGCGAACGATTCCGCTAGATGAACGTCAGGCCAATTTGTTGAAGCCACCGGCCACCGTTCTCCGTCTTTCAGATCCGAAAACACCGATTCCCGATCGCTTCAGGTCTTATCTGCTTGGTCTAGGAGCGAGGACCTCACTGGTTATACCGCTAAACTTAGGCAGCCAATTGGTCGGTAGCGTTACCTTTCGGTTCACCGAGGATCGGGAGTTTCGCCCTGAAGAACTCGAAATCGCCAGGGCCTTAGCCAGCCAAGCTAGCTTGGCTATTCAACTCACCCGACTTGCCAAGGGAGCGCGACAAACCGCAGTTCTAGAGGAACGCAATCGATTGGTGGGAGAGATCCACGATTCGCTCGCCCAACTGTTTACCGGTATTTCAATGCAATTGGGAGCAGCTAAGAAAGTGATGCAGAGAGGAGGCGTTAACAGTTGGAATTACGTGGAACGCGCAATTGAGTTAGCCCAATTCGGATTGTCGGAAGCACGTCGCTCGGCCTTCGGTTTCCAACCCAGCGTGATCGAGGAATTCGGATTGGTTCGAGCGATGGAAAAGCTGGTGGAACGTTCAAATATCCCGGGCAGAGTGCGTTGCGAGTTAGATCTAAAAGGTGTTGGCGTAGTAGAAAACTTGCCGCCGGCAATCCAGGAAGACCTCCTGCGAATCGGTCAAGAAGCGATCAGTAACGCGGTTCGCCATGCAAAACCAACGGCGGTCAGAGTCAGTCTCTGCGCTGATGCTACAAATCTAGTTTTGAAGGTCGCGGACGACGGATCTGGAATCGCGAATCCCGAAGGTGCGGGCAGAGACGGTTTTGGATTATCCAATATGCAGGTCAGAGCCGAAAACATGGGTGCGCATTTTGAGATCCAAACCGTGGTCGGCCAGGGGACAATCATCGCGGTTAGTCTCCCTCTCCGTCCCTAGGAGGAATCGACGCTTCCCGAATAGCAAATCGTGAAAGGCGCGCCCAGGATTTCTCTTGGGCACGCCTTCCCCTGAAGCCAAATTAATTGATTAACGGTAATTTAGAGTCCGCTGTTTAGAGTCCAAATCGTAATTGTGTTGGCGTTATCATCGACCGCTGCAAAACGGAAGGTATTATTGATCACCCGCGTCGCTTTTAGGCCGAAAGCTCCACCTGTATTAGGGTCAACCGATATCTCACCGACGAATTGTCCGGTTACGGTGAATTCAACGATTTCACTCGGCTGGTTCGGGTCCGGATTGATTCCGTCGCTGTTACTCACGAGCAAATCACCATTCGGACCGAACACCATGGCTAAGGCTCCATGCAGGTGCACTTGGTCCGCGTAAATAATGGTGCCTTTCCCGTGAGAACCACGGACCGTCAGAGCATTCGGCACGGCGTAAACCGCATTATCACCGGTTGAAGCGACATACAGAATGCCGGTCTGAGAATCGAAAGCAGATCCGGTGGGAGCTACTTCGAAGGTAACCGGATCCACGCGATGGGTATAATTCGAAGCGATGGTGGCCTCACTCTTGATCGAAAAGTTGCCGGCGTTAAAGACCAACTCAAGACGTGAAACTGTCCCGGTGATCGCATTAGAAACAAACACCCAAACCTTGCCGCCTTGATCGTACACGGAAAAGTCCCAGGGACCTTGGATCTCGTTGCTGGTGAATGTGTTCACCAGATTTCCGTTGAAATCGATGAGCAGAAGCGAACCCGCTGCGGCGCCCGCAACCGGAGTCTGATTGTTCGTAGGGCAGTTCGCGACTAGAACAAACCCAGCCTTAAGTACCGCTAAGCCGGTGCTAAGGCCGAGAGGAGCAGTTCCCGCAAAAAAAACAGACATTTGACCGCTGGACGATATGTCAATGATCGTGGTGCCAGTCCCTTGGATGTTGTTATTGTCGTTGAAGTTCGAGACTAACAAATCGCCCGGATTCAGTTTTCCACCGGTCGGAAAACCTTCGGGCACAAAGGCTACTCCATACGGATTGACATCACCATTCGAAGGAATGGTCGATACCGTTTGAGTAGGGAATGGGAGAACCCTGGCTTGGTTATCGGTAAAGGCTCGGACCGGCTGTGCCGGCAGGGCAATGGCTGCCGCGGCGATCGCAAAGGTGCGCGCAAGGCCTCCAAGGATTTTATGGTTTTGCATGCGCGTATTACTAACTATCTCGCTGTGAGCGAGAGCAAGTTGGTTAATTTTCATAATCAGTGTCGTAGATTCCTGCTTCTAGCCGTCGATGGCGCCGCATCCGTGCCGGGGGGTGTAGCCTCCGTTCAAAATCGCCTATCTCGGTAAAAAGCTTGGTGGTTGGCTGGAAGAATCACTACCACCGCCTATGGTTGAGTCGATGGCTCTGGAGAACCGTTGTTAGTAGTTCGATTGAACTATTTGAACGACGCGTTTGGCACCGCATCTCCAGGAAAGTTGATCACTGGCGAGACACGCACGAGTCCCAGCGGCCTACCTGGAAGGCTCGCGAGCTCACCCTAGCAGACCGTTGAAAAACACCAGATGGGTAAGTGTTATGTCCCGCAGGGACAAGATGATAGATAGCCAGGCATGAAATGCCTGGGATGGGCACAAAAGGGGAACCCGTCCCGTAGGGTACGGGATGATGGACCATCCCTGGCGGCGATCATCGCTGGAGTGCACAAAACCCCTGGCAATGGCACGTCAGGAGCAAATCAATCATACCGTGCCTTCGTCCCGAGTGTTGTACGGGAACTCTCACCCGCGTAGTCAATCGCCTGTTTCGGATCCCATGCGAAGAACAGAGGGACCGGCGCCAGGCGCATGAGAGAACCATTGATCGTTGCAAGCGAGTTACCAAGGTGGAGTGGTCACTCGCTTTCGGACTTCAGAAGGAACCGGACTGTGAAAACGCGGCTGGCTAAGTTGGGCCAAATTGCCGGGGCGAGATTGCGTAAGCCGTTTGTGTTCAAAAAGATATGACTGCGTTTATACTGGACGCGGAGTACAGACCGCCATAAGATCGACGCATTCCATGCCTATGAACGCTACCTCTAGGCTGTCGACGGGCGGCGGTTTTGAAACGTTAGGGAGATGATTGCCTGGAAAGAGCCAACAAAAAAATAATGTATGAGCTTCTTTCTTCTCGATTGCGATGAACAATCGCATTTTTATGCCGCCACCGAAACTGGACTCTTGGTGTTCTATCAGGACCTAGCTCGAAACGGCACTGGTGTCTGGGCGTTCGGGGGCGCTCCAAAAACGATTGGCAGCGGTTGGAACGGCTTCCGACAAATCATTTGCGGCGATGAAGGGGTGATCTATGCCATCGACAGCGCTGGCCGGCTCCTATATTACCGCGACGCTGCTCGAAATGGCAGTGTAGCTTGGGCAGCCGGCAGCGAACAAGTGATCTCGTCTGGAGGATGGGATAGCTATGCCCGCGTCTTCTCCGGTGGTGGTGGCATTCTCTACGCCATCGCCACCAATGGTGACCTGTTCTATTATCGCGATGAGGCCCGGAACGGAACTCCAGGTTGGTCATTCGGCGGCGCGCCCCAGAAAATCGGCAATGGTTGGACCACAGTTCGTGATGTAACCTATGGCGGGAACGGCATCATCTACGTGGTCGGCCATGATGGCGGCCTCTATTGGTATCAAGACCTGGCCCGGAATGGTACCGCCAAATGGGCGAAAACGGGCGCGGGCGAGCGTATCGGTTGGGGTTGGAACAGTTTCGCGCGCATTCTGTCGGGCCAGGACGGAGTGCTCTATGGGATCACGCCGGACGGGTTCCTAATGTTTTACCGCGACCTGGCGCGGGATGGCACGGTAAACTGGGCTAATAACGCCAAAGGCCAGCAAATCGGCACCGGCTGGTTCATCGCGCCGGAGGCCAGCGATGTGCAGGGATATTGTTGGCCGTTATCGGGCGGACCAGGGGAGCGCATCGGCTTTTGCACCTCGGCACGCTCAGATTACACGGTGACCTACCTGCGATTGCAATCGACTGGCGGCGCCGTGGGCACGCCGACCGCCCCGCCCTTCACTGGAACAACCCGGATCCAGAGTGCCCCACCCGAATCCTGGGCTGATGGTTGTGGGTGGCAAGAAACCTTTAGCCTCACCATTCCGGACGACTGGCTCTCCGGCTTGTACTCCGCGCAATGTGTCGATCGGGCTGGGCGCGCATTTCATATTGTGTTTGCTGTTAAGCCCGGGCCGCGGCGGGCAGATTTTGCTGTGCTAGCTAGTGTCAATACCTGGAACGCCTACAACGACTGGGGAGGCCAATCCCATTACAGCGCGGGCGGTGCCGCCCGCTTGAGTTTTCTTCGCCCCAACCCCGGAACATCTCCACTCGATGATGGCAATGTCAATCATTTGACCCGGGCTGAGCTATGGCTGCTGAGCTGGCTCGACGAAAACAACTACCGCGCCGATGTCTACACAGATCTCGATTTTCACAATGGCATTCCCCACATCGGAGAATACAACGCGCTGATATTGAATACGCACCCGGAATACTGGAGCGACCGAATGCGCGATCAGCTTGATGCCTATCTGGCGCAGGGCGGCAATCTGCTTTACCTGGGTGGTAACGGGTTGTTCGAACGTTGTACTCCACTGGAGGACGGCAGCGCCGAGGAATTCTTCGGTGGAAATCCGAGCCTGGGAAGAGATCCGAACTATTTCCGCAACGCCAATCCACCGCGGCCCGAACGGGCGGTACTTGGTGTTGGCTTTCTTTACAACAATTACCTAACGGTAAGTCCGCCGGCACCGTACCGGGTGACGAATGCGGCACATCGTTTTTTTAAGGGCACGGGCCTCGCAAACGGGGACCTGATCGGGAAATCTGGGCGAAACGGTGCGGCCAGCGGCTGGGAAATGGATACCTCTGACGCCGCAACTGCACCCGCTGGCCAAATCGTTTCTGCGTGGGAAGGCAACGACCGCGGCGCTCCGCCGCCAGGGATCGAGGTGCTGGCACTCGGCACAAACACTCCAGGAGATGGGCAACTCGTTGCGCACATGACTCACTATCAGCATAGCGGTGGCGGACTTGTGTTCTCAGTCGGCTCGCTTTGTTTCACTGGCAGTTTCGCCGTTGACCCGATCCTGCAACGGATCGTTGCCAATGTGCTGGATGAATGCCGCGCCTGACGTAACAATGTGATGGGCTATTCTTTGAGGTTTAAACGGGCTGCTAGGGCTTTCTAGTTCAACCGTATGACGTTAAACGGTGCTGAGAGCGGAGTATCGATTGATTGACCGCTCAATAGGAGTCATGACATTCGAGCCATTGAATGTGAAAACGAATGTTCTCGTGAAAAGACCTACCTGTTGATTCTGGTTAATGTCTAAGACATAGCCTTCTACATTAACCGAATGTAATTGCACCATGGTCAGTATGCGTTAAAAGAAGGGCCCATGTTCCCTTTCTGAATCTTTCTCGCCCGCCGCTCAAGCGCTTGCGAGCTTCTTTTCCGGATCGCGGGCGCCGGGATATTCGCCGGCCAACAGCTTACCGGGGATAACCCAATAGGTGTTGGGATTGGGTTTAGGTGGTTCTTCTGTTATCATAAAAGCCTCGACTAATCATCTTTCTCCTGGCCTGCCGGTCTAAATGCTGCGGCCCAGACGACGGCATGATAGATCTTGGTTACCGATGTTAACAGTCTATTGTTGTTGTCGTGCCGACTGCGCAAATCCGCATTCGCAGCATCACTGAAGAAGACGAGAGCGACGTCTAAGAATACGCATCTCATGAACTTATAGCGGCTACTACCAACGTTCCGCATCCGTATCCAAGAGAGGCGGCAATCGTATTCATTCGGGAGGCGATCCAAAAAGCAGCAATCCGCGAGGCCTTTGTTTATGCCATCTTAGCAGACGAGGACTTCGTAGGTCTCGTTTCGATCCATCGCCAACCGTTAATTTCTATTAATTTTGGAATTGCGGTTCCCTTTTGGAACAAGGGATACGCCACTGCCGCCGTCTCTGAAGCCATCGTCTATGCAAAGAACGAGCTGGATGCCAGATGCATCGAAAGCACCTCCCTTCGGGAGAACATTGGTTCGAAGCGGGTGATGGAAAAGAATGGTTTTAAAAAGGTCAGCGAAAAGCTTTATGACGGGCCTCGTATGGAACGTTTTCAAAATCGGATTCTGGAGATTTATAGGGTAGATCTGTAGAGTCGTGACTACTCGGAGGTTCCACTAGCCGGCGGCTCCTCTGGATTCTGCTCGTCGGACGATTTATCTGTTTCCTCTTTCAGCTGCTCCTCGACACTCCGCTTTTTGGTAAATGCGGATTTCTCACGAGAGCCGATGCACAGCCTCGCGCTGCTAGTCTGTCCGTAGTAGCGGGCTTCGTAGCGCATGCTCTTCCGTGCGCGCGAATCGATTTCCTTGGAGCGGATCTTTTGCTCGTGCTCATCGAGGAGTGCAGCCGCCTCGGAGACAAGCTCGGGAGCTGGGCAACAAAGATTCAAAGAAAGCTTTGCGTCGGTTAAATGTTGCAAAGCAGCTTGAGGGTCCGCGCCTGCGGCAAGATCTTCCGCGGCTTTACGCACCTCCTCAGCGGCAAGCGCCTTGAAGAGCATTTCGAGAAAAATGGCTCAATCCGTCAGCTTAAATTGAGCCTCAGAGGCCAGCCCAGGGTTTCGGGCCGCAAGATTCTACTCTGCAAGAATACTTGTAAGAGAGCTTCGCTTTTTATACAAATGAGTTTCCAGAGGGGGAACTCACGGAAGAACTTGCCTGTGCCTTTGCCTGAGCAGTACCGCACTCTTAGGGTCGTAGTGGTCGGCAGCTACAATACCGATCTTGTCATCTGGTCTGACTTGGTCCCCGTCGAAGGCCAGTCACTGGTCGGCGGCGAGTTCGATATGTTTGGCGGCGGTAGAGGCGCAAACTGTGCCGTCGCGGCGGCCCGTGCCGGATGCCAAGTCAAGTTCGTTGGTGGCCATGGCAAGGACATGTTCGGTCAAATGGCCGTTGAACGGCTAGCTCGTGAACACATCGACATCTCCCATTTTATAGAATTGCCAGCTTCGAAGACTGGCGTGGCGTTGGTGTATCAGAGGCGCAAAACAGGGGGTAATGCGGTATTGGTTACCAACTCAGCCAATCATCAGTTGCCGGCTACCTTGGTCACGAAAGCCGAATCGGCTATCCGCCAGAGTGACCTGGTCTTCACTCAGTTTGAGATCGCCCCTTCTGTCGTTTCGGAAGTTTACCGGGTGTGCAACCGCCATAACAAACGGCTGGTTGTACACGCCTCACCAGTACAACCGCCGATTCCTTTTCCTCGCGGCCACTATTGTCTGCTGGTAGCCGACGGTTACGAAATCTTACAGTTGACCGGGCGCAATCGTCTTTCTGACGCCATCGAAGAACTCCATCATCGGGGTGTACAGAACGCGATCGTCAGGCATGGACATACTTCATTGACGGTTTCTAACGGAAAAAATACCCAGGTTGAACTAGTCCAAAATGCTGAGTTCCTCCAAGACTTGGGTGCAGCTGAGTGTCTTACGGCGTGGGCTGGAATCACCCTCGCCCTCACGGGAGATCTTGTGCGCGCTGCCTCTGTAGGAGCTGAAGCGATGGCATTTAACGTTTCGCGGCGTGGGGCACAAGATAGTATGCCCTATCCCTCAGAGTTGCCCATTGACTGGCTTAAATAGTCTTGGGAACGAATCCTGGTTAGCGCTTTATGCGTCAATACGTCAAATGACGCATAGCGCCAAGCTTGCTTTAA
>JAFAIO010000266.1 GCA_019236675.1 Verrucomicrobiota bacterium | reverse complement strand
GGACCTTGCGCGCCCCGTCTGCCGCCCGCTGTGCAAAAGGCGCCGCTCCCCGTAGTTCACTCTTTGCGCGCAAACACCGCGCCAAGTCGAAGCAAGTTCGAAGCGTGTCGGGATGCTCGGGGCCAAGCACTTTTTCTTTGAGCGTCAACACCGCCCGGTACTCCGTTTCGGCTTCGTCAAGGCTCCCCTGATCAAGAAGCGCGTCCGCCAGGTTGTTGCGCGTTGTCAGAGTGTCCGGATGCTCTGAGCCAAGCACTTTTTCATCAAGCGCCAACACCGCACGATCTTCCTTTTCCGCTTCGGCGCACCTGCCTTCAACATCAAGCACGCTCCCCAGGCCATTCCGGGTTAACAAGGTTTCCGGGTGCTCGGCTCCCAGGACTTTTTGCTCGAGCTTGAGCACGTCGCGATACTCTGTCTCGGCTTCGGCATACCTGCCCTCCTTAAGAAGCGCTTCCGCGAGGTTTTGCTGTACGACCAGCGTGTTCGGATGCTCGGAACCGAGCACTTTTTCTTCTAACTGCAGCACCGCCCGATACTCCGCCTCGGCCTCCGCATACTTGCCTTCATGCGTCAGCGTGTTCGCCAGATTGTTGCGTGTCCCGAGCGTGTCCGGATTTTCCGGGCCGTCCACCTTTTCTTTCAGTTTGACTAGCGCCCGGTACTCCGTTTCGGCTTCGCCATACTTACCTTCATTGTCAAGAGCATCCGCCAGGCCGTTGCGGGTTATCAGTGTGCTCGAGTGTTCCGGGCCGAGTACCTTTTCTTTGAGCTTAAGCAGCGCTCGATACTCGGCTTCAGCTTCGCCATACTTGGCTTGATAGGCAAGGGCGAGCGCCAGGTTGTTGCGGGTTCTCAGCGTATCTGGATGCTCGGCGCCAAGCGCTTTTTCTCTGAGCTTTAGCACCGCCCGATACTCAGTTTCGGCTTCGCCATACTTGCCTTGAAAGAAAAGCGCGCTTGCCAGATAGTGACGCGTTGCCAGTGTATCAGGGTGCTCCGGGCCTAGTGTGCGTTCCCGCTCGGCTAGAACTTCGCGCAAGATGTGCTCCGCGTCGCCGTATCGGCCTTGATCGTGTAGAACCCAAGCAATAGCGAACTGCACCCGACACCATTCAGCCGGATCTCGCGTGCGGTCGGTGAGCTTCTCGGCATCGCGCAGCCGTTTTAAAGCGTCCGCGTATTCAATGCGTTTCTCGGCCGCCCAGGCAGCCAGCTCAAGCGCTCTGACCGCCTCGGTGCTATTTGGAGGGTCGCCGCGCTGAGCCTCGTCCGCGGCAGCGAGGGCCAGGCGCTCCGCCTCATTGTAATCCTTCGACACATATGCCGCGTTCGCCCTCTCATAAGTCGAAGCATTCGGAGCCTTCTGTAGCTCTTCAGCGAACCGTGGGAGCTTTTCCTTTAAGGTGGCCATGTCAATCCCGAGCTTTTTGCTGAGTTCCTCATAGGTGCGCTGATCGATTTCTCCCGGTTTCTGGCCCGGCTTCTCCTGCCGCACCTTATTCTGCACCTCGGCAAATGAATAGACGCCCTGTTGCAGTTTATCGACGGTTTCCTTGAGCGCTTGTAGCTGTTGATTGGTCTGGCGTTGCTCTTCGCTTGAGCGCTGCTGACCCTGCAATAGCCAGATGCATAGCGCTACCGTCAAGGCCATCAGCACGGCCACCGAGATTGCCCAACGTTTTACTCCTCTCCGAAGCCGGACCAGATCATCCCGGAGTTTTAGCACCGCGGCTTCCAGTCCTTCCCTGCTGCCCAGAGGGTGGTAAAGGTGGCAGTCAGCCTTAACTCGGGCACGGTAGACAGCCTGGAGCTCTCGTTTTTCCTGATCGTCGTCTTCGTGCGGATCGGCGGGGAAAGTGTCGTCCAGGAAGAGGTACCAGACCTTTTTTCCCTTACTCTTGGCGTAGAGCGCTTCGTACTGAGTGTAACTTACCCGGCCGAATTGCTCATCAGATATGGGCGGCTCCGCTCCATAGCAGTTGCCCACCAGCTGCACCACACCCGTGCAGGCGTCGATCCGCCGCCGCAGCATCGCGCGCAGGTCTCCTTCTTCGATGCCGAAGATATCTTGCCAGTCCGGCTCGTAGCCCAGGAATATCAGGGTGTTGGCCACGAGCTGCCGTGCGCTTTTCAGTTCGCGGCTGACAGCCGAGATGAAGATGGCAGGCCGTGGCGACATTCTGGGTTAATGAACTTTAGTTACAATGTAAGCTGGGAGATTGTTCTGAAACGAGAGGCAAAATGCCAATAGAAAGGACGTTATGCGCCGGGATGATTTGCGAGAATTTTGTAACCGGCCAGTAACTTCGATTTTCAAACAGCACAGAACCAAGAGAATGGCGATGCAGATTAGAAACCTTTTGGAAAAATGAAGACATTGTTCAAGATTGCATTGTTGGCTCAACTGGTCATCGGCGTCAGCACTATCCCGTGCAAGGCCGCGAATGAGGCCGATGCTGAGTTGAGGCAAGCGGCAACGGAATTGGCTCAACAATACGATGCTCGTTACGCTTCCAGGGATTCCGCCGGCATGGCGGGACTTTACGCCGCGGATGGGAGATTAGTGTCGCCTGAGGGGCCCACCCTTCACGGGCGAGTAGCGCTCACAGCTTACTACAGCAAACGCTTCGCCTCGGGATTCAGAGGCTACGTCACCAAAGTCTTAGAAGTCCATGCACAAGGCACCGGCGGCTATAGCATCTCTGCATTCGCTGTTAGCACTCCAATTACAAATGGCCAGACGCACCAAGTCCATGGAACGGTTGTCTCGATTTACCAGCACGATACCGATGGTTTGCACTTTAGTCTGGTGGTCCATAGCGTCCTAGGGATCAGGCGAGGAGACATGGTAGGTCAAATGTGAGGTAGATAGAACAAGGCAAGACAACATGAGAGCTGTCCCTCACCCATTACTGGATGCGCTGTTTCATTTCGAAGATGAGCTGAGGCGTAACCGGATGTCCCGGTATGCTGCAACAATGAGTTCGCTGAGTGCAGCAGCGTCCACTTGTTGGCCCGGGCGGAGCTTCACGTGTCTCATGCGTTTGCCGGTACCCTCCAGAAGGCCGGCAGGGTCATCGAGTGCGACCCCGTAGAAGAAGCCGACATTCACATGGGCGGTAAAGGCGTTTATGTAGGCAAACGCCGCATCCTCTACGCACGCTGTTGGATGACCGTCGTGCAATAGCTCACGAACGTCCGGTCCGCGGCCACGCATCAGTTCAAACCACGGTTGAGCCGACCGTCGCAGCTCGTGATCAGACTTGGAAAACCAATCGTCAACGCTGGAGTCTCGCCGAACCGCGCTCGGGAATCGTAGGAGTTCGCTCATAACACCAGTTTGGCCAACCACGTCGCGATGTTCTTTAACCGCATTCCAACCCCTCGAAAATAGCAGAGCTTACCTGAGTGAGGTAATCGCGGGCTGCGGCTGCCCGGTCCAGGTCAATTGATAATGGGTTCCCGTCCGAACGTGGGCAACCACAGCGGGCCGGAAACAAGCCAAGCAGGTCCCCTCGGAGTATCTGACGCTCGGATAAACGACACCGAGGGACTCGACTTTCAGTAATTGGTCAGCAAGTCCCTGAGACGCCATGTAGCTATCGGGGTTCAAGCAAGCCGTGAAGCGCCGATCTTTACGCAACTCGTGAAACTGCCCGCCAAAATCGGCGAGATAGTCGACCCAGCTCATCTGATCCTCGAAGACGCCCACCTCCGCCAGGTGCACGGTTCTGTGAAAGGCGATTTCCGCTTGGGAAGTTTCGATCTCAAAACCCGCATACCAGGCGCCTCGATCCGGACTATTGAACCGCCCTCCCAAAGGGGTGGCATGGGTGAAGGCGGCATTGATAATGCGGGCGTGCGGAACACCAAACACGAGCTCGCCCACGCTGATGCCGGGCAAAAGGTTGTTCTCGGCATAGACGAGCTTATCCGTCGCGCGGTCCAACTCGGCGATCGCCGCCAAATGTTCGGCATCCTCTGCGATGCTTCGCAGAGGACCATAGGGTTCATCGCTGTAGATTTTGGGGATGAGCCGGTGAGTGTCGTCCTGGCGGAACAGGAACGTCTCGGGCAAGCTCATTTGCCTTGAATCCGTGCCTCAAGGAGCTCTCTCACAATCTCCATCGCCTGCTGACCGCCTTTCTTCATAAATTCGAGCGGCGGTTGGCCGGCGAAAATGCGGTTGGAGTTGGCAAGCCGGACCCAGCGATCGGCCAGGTCTTGCCCGTGGAGAGTATTGAGCGCCTTAAAAATACCGATGAGATAAGAGATCCGAAAGAGCTCGTCGGCACTCAAAGTCCGGCCTTCTTGGCTCTTCTTCATCTGATAGTACGGGCCGTTGCTGACGCCCCCCAAGAGCTCTCGGGCATCTTCATCGCGGATTGACCACCGTTCGATTATGTTAAAGAACGCCTTAAGAGCAGCACCGCTTAAGCGTTCGCGCTCGCGCTTTGAAGTAAAATCCGGCGGCGGGGGCGCTGGGCTGGTGTATCGCGTTTCGGGATAAGTGGTTGCGGCACGCACAGTTTCTCCTTTTCAGGAGAAGGTACTCTACTTGATAGGAGAAACAAGCACCGGAAAACGCCTTCCGGCGCGATCAGGCAAGTTCTGGGCCTGAGGTCCGCCAATTTCTAGCTCGTCGCCCGATCTGTGCCAAATCTCATTCTTTGCGGCATGCACTTGGCGTCGAGTTCCACAACACCTTTTTCGTGAATATGCAATCCATGAGCGCTCCGTTTTTGAATCGGTGTTTTCCACAAGCGATTTCTTCAAATCCCTTTGCCTTGTAGAAGCCCACCGCGGCCAGTGAGGCATCAACGTGTATCTCGCCGGCGCCCTGCATTTTTGCCTCTGCTTCTGCTGCATCGAACAAAGCACTTCCAACGCCTCCGCAAGATCGAGTCCACCCCAGCTTGCGCGCGGAGTAGTGGAGGAACTACAACTTAGGTCAAGTCTGTAACATCTAACATTGTTGTTGTTTGTTAAAAAGACGTGACCCTTGTTACCTATTTTGTCCCCTGGATCCCTTCCCTGTACGTCGAATGACGTATAGAAAAAGGGTTGGATTTGGATCAATATAGGGATCCCGATGAGTGCATTGATACGACATGTAGGACTAGTTTCCGAATCCAAATCGATTGATATGGGGCAAGTCGCTGTGGTAGCTGCGGCACTACAAAAACAGGTAACCAGAGACTTTGGCCCGATCTGGGAAATAACTGGAACAGTCGACGCCTTCGAAACACTGGAGACGGTTCCAGTGGATTACTGGCCGGTAGTCGTCCGGGACAACATCAACGAACCTGGAGCCGCAGGTTTTCATCAAGATGATCAAGGTAGACCCTTCGCCTTAGTTCAAGCTGACTCGAATTGGTCGCTGACCGCGAGTCATGAGACTTTGGAAATGCTGGCTGATCCGACCGGCATGACAACCATTGCTGGAGCGCCGCCAGCCCAGGCCGAAGAACCTATATCCGAATTTGAGCGGGTACTCTATCTTGAAGAAGTGTGCGACCCCTGCGAATCGGATGATTGCGCCTATCTCGTCAACGGGGTCAAAGTCTCAGATTTTATAACTCCCCATTATTACGATCCCCAAGGAACAACGGGCGCGCAGTACAGTTTCACCGGTAAAATTCAAGCGCCTCACACCGTATTAGACGGAGGCTATGTCAGTTTCGGTAATCCGGTTGATAGTCACTGGTACCAGATCGTTGTCCAAGACGGCCAAAGCCAGGCTCGGGATCTGGGTTTGCTGAAGACATCGAAGGGGAAAAGTTTGCGCGAACTGGTCGACCGGGAAGTGCGCAAGAAGAAGAAATCGTCGTACTACCGGATCAAGTCTCCTTCAGCGAAGGCTCCATCGAAGATTTCTACTTTGGCGGCGACACCGCTCGCGCGCGCAAAATCACTACGGAGCTTTATAGATGCGCTAAAATAGAACGGCCGGTTTCGTCGACCCGCTGGGCAGTTATTACACCTTGCCGATAAGTGGAACTGTAGGGAAGCCGGTATTGCGCGCGTCTGTGACGCACATAGAAAAGCGGGGGTGGCGACCCCTGTCGGCCTCGCGCCTGTCGCGCCATAGCTAAGCGGAGGCGGAAGCGAGGCAATGCTTGACGGGTGTCGCAGGGTCCGTACGCGCTTGTGCGTATATACAACCTCGCCGCCCAGCTTTAACCTGATCTAGGTTACTAACACTGGCATAAATCAATATCGGATCTAACGAATGCCACAAACTATAAGAAAATTCTGGGGCCCGCTGCAAGGTCGGGCGACGCTTAACTTCAACTGGCCGGTGATCAATCATGATTCCGTGGTGCTGATCACTGCTGCAGAATACTTAGTGTCTCAACCGACGAGTGCTGAGCACCGATTCATCGGTGCGGCCTCGATTACGGTGGAAAACATTGCTCCTCATGGACCACCCTACGATCCAAATCACGGGGTCACATTCGTTGTTAACGTTGACTGGGGTAGTCCCCTAACAATCGTGACCGACATCACGGTGCTCGATAGTCCGCCGATCGAGGTAGATCACTAGATAGAAACTAGCCATGCCGCAAACGATCAGGAAATATTGGGGAGCGTTCCGGGGCCGGACTACATTTAACTATAACTGGCCTGCTATTGACCAGGATTCGGTGGTCGCAGTTACCGCATCAGAATACAACAATGAGGGAGTGCGCTTCATCGGCGCCGGTTCTATCACGGTGGCGAATATCGCTCCGCACGGCCCACCCTACGATCCGAATCATGGTGTCACGTTCGTTGTTAATGTAGACTGGGGATCGCCATTAAACGTCGTCACCGATATCACCCTGTTCGATAACAAACCGACCGAGACGCAGATCTATATTCCTCCGACGCCAAACAATATCGGTCTGCGCATGCAATACCAGGAAACGAATGAATGGTGCTGGATTGCAGTAGCGACCAGCATCAACCATTTTTATAACCCCCGCAGTACATGGACACAGTGCGCCGTGATGACGGTTGTCGGTCAAACGATCAATTTGTTCCCGCCGAATACCAGTGCATGCCCGAGCGCGCAAGTCCTCGCAGCTAACCCTGGCCTGAGCGCGATCCTTGCCGATCCTTATAGCAAACCGGCCGAATTCGTCCTTGATAACCCGGCCTATGGGATTGACCGCCAATACATTAAGTCTGGCGGTGTTTCCGATCCACTCAAGGTAACCGGTAACTTTGCAAGCAATCAACCGAACAGCCTTCGCCTCGATCAGATCGCTAGCGAAATCAATGCGGGACGTCCTGTGATTGCGAATATCACCTGGTTTGCGGGCGAATCACACTGCGTTGCGATTGCCGGTGTACTCGGCGATAGCCTGCTGATTCTCGATCCGGCCAACGGTCAATCCGTGGCACGTTTCGGAACTTTTCCTACCTCTTACTTTGGTGGTGCGAAGCTCGACGAATACACGTTCACGAAGGCGTAGCCCACAAAAGTGGCCGCGAATGCAGAGGAAAAACAAATTTCATCACAGAGACACAGAGACTACGAAGGTACATACCTAGAGAGAGTGTTGTTTCACACACAGCAGTAGAAAATCTTGGTCTCCAAGCTTTGTGCTACTGCCCTCAAGAATCGATGAGTTCCGCGATGATTTTTCGTTCTCGTCCTCGTTGTCACCATCGTCCTCGATTTGGTCGTTTGGACTGTAAATGCAATCGTCGGCAAGAAGCGAATTCCCGGTAGTTTATCAGCGCTGGGAAGAATCCCTTTTCGACGACGAGGACGATTTCGTTGCCGCTATCCAGGTGGGAGCCCGGATTTTCGGCGCCGCCGCAGGTTTAAAAACTCGACCGCGATGGAAAAGACCATTGCAAAATAGATATAGCCTTTGGAAATATGTTGATGCAGGCCTTCGGCAATCAACATGACGCCGATCAAGACCAGGAAACTCAAGGCCAGCATCTTGAAAGTCGGATAGCGTTCGATAAACGTGCTGATCCCGTGGGCGAAGACGATCATGGTAATCGTTGCGAGGATCACCGCGAGGATCATCAGTGAAATCTGATCAACCATCCCGACGGCAGTGATAACCGAGTCGAGAGAGAAGACCAGATCCAACAGTAAGATTTGGATGATGACTCCGCTGAAAGAGACACCAGGAGCAGCGCCTTTTTCTTCCGGTTCTCCACTCACCCTGCGGTGAATCTCAATACAGCTTTTTGCTAGGAGAAACAGGCCGCCAGCAAGAAGCACTAGGTCGCGACCGCTGACCGTGTGATTAGAGACTGCGAACAATGGCTTTGCCAGATGGCTGAGCCAAGTGACACACAACAACAGAAGAATTCGGCTCACCATGGCTAACCCGAGCCCGATGGTCCGGGCTCGTTGACCGCTTTGAGCCGACAGTTTGTCTGCCAGGATCGAAATGAAAACCACATTGTCGATGCCAAGGACAATTTCCATGGCCAGGAGTGCGGCAAACGCGATCCAGGATTCGGGATCTGTAACCCAATCGAAGCTAGCCGCTGAAGTCATTGTGTTCGTGTTGTTATGCGGGTATTCATCGACCCAAACTCGCATGGTGCAACCACGCCTAACTGAAGCCAGCGAGCTATTGGATCGATGGCCCTTTCTGCGCAAGAGCGAGAGAGTTGCCAGGTTCGAACCCCTTCCCCGGGAACAAATGGATAAATTCTTTCTCGCTTTGGATGCGAAGACCCAATCGGAACTGGTGCTCGGATTACCAGAAGGTGTCCGCCGGCTCTACATCCGTTTACTGGCGCCGGACGATGCCGCCGATGTGATACAAGAAGCGCCCAGCCGCCATCGGGAGTACCTGTTGGAGCTTCTGGACGACATGACGCGACAGGATGCGCGTGCGCTCCTCGCGTATCGCGAAGACGTCGCTGGCGGCCTGATGAATCCGCGGTTCGCTCGGCTTCGGCCAAATAGTTCTATCGACGAAGCCATCACCTACCTCAGGCAGCAGGTTAGCCAGGTTGAAACCATTTACGACGCCTACGCGCTAGATGAGGAACAGCGGCTGGTAGGGGTAGTTTCTCTGAAGGATCTGGTGACTGCGGATTCTACCAAACGCGTTGAAGACGTCATGGCCCGTGAACCGCTGATGGTCTCGGAATTTACTGATCAGAAAGAGATTGCCCACCTGTTTACCTCGCACGGAGTGGAAGCTATTCCAGTCGTAGATGAACTGCTTCACATGAAAGGCGTGGTCACCGCGGACGACTTGATCGAAGCGGTGCAGGAAGAAGATACAGAGGACATCCCGAAACTAGGAGGGATGGAGGCTTTAGACGGACCGTATCTTGAGACTGGTTTCCTGGCCATGGTCCGAAAACGGGCGGGTTGGTTAGTCATTCTGTTCCTAGGCGAGATGCTGACCGCGACCGCGATGGCACACTATGAACACCAGATCGAGGCTGCTGTGGTGTTAGCTTTGTTCATTCCCTTGCTGATTAGCAGCGGAGGAAACACCGGTTCACAGGCAACCACATTGATCATTCGGGCCATGGCTTTAGGCGAGCTCCGGCTGAAAGATTGGTGGCGCGTGATTGGCCGTGAAGCCGCCGCCGGCGTCGTGCTTGGGACCCTGCTCGGTTCAATCGGCTTCGCCCGAGTGGTTATATGGCAGGCCGTTGCCAAGACCTATGGCGAACACTATCTCCTGGTCGCGCTTACCATTGGTCTCAGTTTAATCGGGATCGTCACCTTTGGAACCATTGCGGGATCGATGCTGCCTTTTATCCTGAGGCGTTGCGGACTCGACCATGCCAGTGCGTCCGCCCCTTTTGTGGCAACGCTGGTCGATGTTACCGGGATCGTCATTTATTTCAGCGCGGCGAGGCTCATTCTTAGCGGGACGCTCTTATAGAGCGAAAGCCGCAACTAAAAGCTGAGATCTCAGGAATCGATGAGTTCCGCGATGATTTCAGCCTCGTCCTCGTCCTCGATTTGGTCGTTTGGACTAGAAATGTAGTCGTCGGCAATAAGCGAATTCCCGGTAGTTTATCAACGCCGGGAAGAATCGCTTTTCGAGGACGAGGACGATTTGGGTGCGGCTAGGCCGCTTTGTGATCTTTGTCCTTTCTTGCTATCCCTGTTCCTGGAGCGCTTTCTTCATCCCTTCTGCCAGGGTGTGTGATGCCGCGTCTGCAAAGCGGAGAACTCCAGTAGTCGAAAACGGTAGGTGCGAGCTGGAGGCGAGCTTGGCGATCCCATGGACCAGCGACCAGGCCATAAATCCGAGTGGTTTTGGGTCCCCTGGGCTCAGTGCCTTTGCTTTTTGGCATTCGGCGATAAAACCGAGCAGGGTCTCGAACGCTTCATCGCCGGCGCGCGCATAGTCGGGATACTGGTCCAGACTGGACGGCAGGTCGAACATGACCTGGAAATGTTCGGGATACTGCAGTGCGAATTGGATGTAGCCCCGTCCGCAAAGCCTGAATCGGTCGAGTGGTGTTTTTCCTCGGGCAGCGGACTCTTTCATCGCCGCCGTTAACCGGTCAAACCCCTCGGCGGCCACGGCGCCCAGGAGCTCATCTTTATCCCGGAAATGGCGGTAGGGCGCATTATGCGATACTCCAGCCCGGCGAGCCACCTCACGGAGGGTAAAAGTCCGGGGACCGGTTTCACTGATCAGCTTAAGGGCGGCCTTTAGTAATTCGGTTTTAAGATTGCCATGATGATAAGGACGTTCTGTGGCCACAGGAAAAAAGATAGCCTAAGATGTTGACACAAGCAACATTCGAGACAATGTTGACAGTATCAACATTAGGTATCCATCATGAAATATCCGGCTTATCCTTCCTGTTTCTCTAATCCGGCTACTGCCGCTTCTTTCTCCGGTTCCTGGGATGCCATCGTTATCGGTTCAGGGATCGGCGGTCTGGCCACTGCCGCGCTGCTCTCACGGTTTGCTCACAAAAAAGTGCTCGTGCTCGAACGCCATTATACCGCGGGCGGATACACGCACGTTTTTCAGCGCAAAGGTTATGAATGGGATGTCGGCCTTCATTACATCGGCCAGGTCCGGAATGAAGCTTCCCAAGCGCGTAAAGCGTTTGATCTGATCACCAACGGACAACTCCAATGGAGCTCGATGCCGGATGTATACGACCGGTTCGTCATCGCGGAGCGGCAATACGAATTCGTTTCGGATCCGGAGCGGTTTACAGCCAAGCTGAAAACTTGTTTCCCGACCGAATCAGCGGGGATCGATGCTTATCTCAAGGCGGTGAAAAACGCGGCTCGGGCCGGCGAGCTTTATTTTGCCGAAAAAGCAATCCCGCGCCCTCTGGCGTTCTTATTTGGGGGACTGATGCGGGCGCCGTTTCTGCACTGGGCAAAACGTACCACAGCCGAAGTATTGGCCGGTTTCACTCAGAACCAGGAACTGATTGGCTTGCTGACGGCGCAATGGGGTGATTACGGCCTGCCGCCTGAGCAAAGTAGCTTCGCCATCCACGCGATCATCGCAAATCACTACCTTGAAGGCGCAAGTTATCCAGTGGGCGGTGCCAGCCGTATTGCGGAAACCATTTTACCGGTGATTGAGGAATCCGGCGGCAAGGTCGTCATCAACGCGGAGGTCGCAGAGATCATGGTCAAGAATGGTCGCGCGACGGGTGTACGTATGGCCGACGGCAATGAGTTGCACGCGCCGGTCGTGATCAGCGATGCGGGTGCGCAAGCTACATTTTCGCGGTTACTGCCTGCCGAGAACAGGCAGCATGAAGCGGTTACGAAACAGATTCGGACGATCCCGCCATCGACAGCACACGTCTGCCTCTATGTGGGACTGAAAGAAACAGCGGCTAATCTCGGGTTAGCTGGAACGAACATCTGGGTTTATCCCGGTCCGAATCACGATGCCAATCTGGAAACATTCCTTTCTGATCCAAACGCCCATCTTCCGGCGGTCTATATTTCATTTCCGTCCGCGAAAGATCCGGATTTCGAACGGCGGCATCCTGGCCGGGCTACGATTGAAGTCATCACCTTCACTCCGCACCGCTGGTTTGAAAAATGGCAGGAGACCAATTGGCGCCGGCGTGGTCCTGAGTACGATGCTTTTAAGGAACAATTGGCCAACCGTCTATTGGCGGAATTGATCCGGCAGGTACCAGCTTTGGATGGAAAGATCGATTACTCGGAGCTGTCGACCCCGTTGAGCACCCGTCATTTCATGAACCATCAACGTGGTGAAATGTACGGGCTGAGCTCGACTCCGGAGCGATTCCGGCTGAGGTGCCTCACCCCAAAAACACCGATACGACAGCTCTACCTAACCGGACAGGACGTCTCCTGTCTGGGGGTGACCGGGGCATTGTTCGGCGGTTTTCTGACTGCATCGGCTATTCTTGGGCGCAATCTGATCGGTGAATTGGGAAAGCGACGGCCCCACCAAAAGCCCGGCGCGGGCCCATCGAGACCCGGCATGGCGGAGAAAGTAACCGCCGAAAGCGAGCCAGTGGATCTGACTTGGCGGCGCTTAATTGCTCACTATGCCTGAGCGGTTTCCACGGTCATAAGGAATGTGTAATCAGGGTCATTTCTTAACCAGCAACAGCAATGTCGCATGATTCAGAAATGCCCCTGATCTTGCTCTCTCTCTGATCATATCTCTTTTATAAGACGATCGAGAAAGTCTGAGGCATCGGCGCACGCCTCTAGCTCCCCTTTTTCTTTCCGATAAGTGATGTATTTTCCTAACGCTAAGAGAAGGGCATGGGTGTGCACCGCCTGCCGATCCAGAATGGATACAGGCGTTTGGTTCCAGATCTCAATTGCCTGAGTCAATTCTTCTTGGAACGCTAAGACTGTCCCTGGTTGATTTTGGACTGGTTGGTCTCCCACAGTAAAGGGTTTCTATTTTATTGACTGAAGATTTTTTTACAGACCTCGGTCATCGTGCCGGTGGTTTCGATCAAGCCGTCTCTTAGCCTTAAAGCACCTACCTATTGATCGCGCCCAGGACCTATTCCGGATCGGTTTTGAAGCCCGCTCTCGCTGAAGGAGTGTTGCTAGACCAAGAAACTAGAGTCGCGTCTGAACATCACCGATGTTGTTGCCGGTTAAGACGTGACCCTGATTACCCGAATTACCCGAGACTGGTGTCCGGCGAAATCGAAAGTCCGACGCTATAGGGCCTTTAACCCATCCGGATCTTTTAGAATGAGATCACCAGCAACGTTTATTGCTTGCTTGGCGATGGCGTATCGCTGAGGGATCGCATTCTTTCGTTCTGTGGCAACACGATCGATGACATCATCGATCAGCGCGATCGATTTTTGCGATATGGCCTGGTCCAAATCCACGCCTTCTAAATCGACTTGGTAGATTCGACCGCTGTTTTTGCCGACATGGAGTGCCACTTTTTCTTTGAAAGAGTTGATAACGGTTGGCTCATCCGCAACGTACTCGAGAGCCAAGCTGAGGCGCTTTGATTTGACGTCATAGCCGGCAGTGATCCCGACAGGCACGTCGTATGGAGAGGGTTCCGCCAAATACTCCTGGTTTCGGAAAACATCGACTCTTGGTTTAGTCTCCGTGAGCTGATCTCTCTCGAGAGGAACGTATTTTAGAACCTGCGTCATGTTAGAGTCACAAAGCGTGAATAAATCTACTCAGTATCTTCGCATAAGTCTCGTGAAAAGCATCTATGCGGTCGAGATTTGGGATTTTCACGTCACGGCTATCAAGTACTATCACGCCCCATAACTTCCCCTCGACCTCCACGGGAATACCGTACAGTGCCCGAGGCCATCCGCTTCCTTTCCGGACGAGTTTCTTTTCCAGCCATTCGACCGTCAGCCAAGAGTCGTCTGCATATTTCTTTAGATCTTCAGTCGATGAGTTCTGGGAAATATCCGGCAAATCTTCTCTGACCGACCTCTGATTGTTCGCCCATGTGACGCCCGCTATGCCTTGCACCTTATCTGCGGCATCTGGAGCCCAAAACGCAGTTGAAGTTCGCCGAGTCGTGTGGCCGGAACGTTGAACAGGAATAAGCCAACCCGACCAGTCGAAACCCAAAAAATACCAATGTCTCGTTGGACCATCGTCCCGGAATGTGATGCGTTTCTTATATTGAAAGAGCGTCACACGCTTATGGTGGGTAGTATCGGTTGGGCTTTTGATCGCTCCGCTTGGCTTTCCAAAGATCAGCTTGTGGAACTCGTTCAGGAGAAAACGGATACTGCCCCAAGTTGACGCTTGGTTGATCCGTTTTTGAAAGAACTGGGTAACTCCGGCTGCTAATGCCAGCGTAGGGATACACCACCACGCCACACCTTGTAAGAGGCCGAGCAATCCTGACAGCGGAGGCTGGTATTTACTAACATCTGCTTTCAAAGAAGCGGCCACTATCACGAGAAAAAATGCAGCAATCCACTGAATGATCCCGAGCACGCGCTTAAGCCCCCGGCGATTAGTATCGTCGCGCATCTGAAACATGCTGTAGGTACACAGAGGAGAACAGGCAAGGCTTGGTCAAGGCAAAAGTGGTTCGCCTGTCTCTTGGGTATATTCTCCCTCCATTGTGAGTCGGAAGAATCGAACGAATCAGAGTAGGAGTTGAACTCTTTTTTGAAACTCCTTCCGGGAAAACCGGTAAACAAATAAACTCCTAGCCTTGGGAGCACCTTTTAAGAAAACCAAATGAACATTCAGACGATTCCTCTAATGAGCCTTATGGCCCTTATAGCCATGGCTGGTTTGGCTGGTGCAGGACAAACCAGCGACTCTTTGATTGTGCCTGGAGAACGGATCGGCCAGACACACCTCGGAAATGACGGAGCAGAGACCTTGAAGCATCTTCCTAAGCCATCCGGTGTCGACCGAGGAATGTCGCAAACTCGGCAAGTCTGGAAGAGCAGGCCTGGTGGTTCATTCGAGACTTTGTTCATTTACACCGTCAACAACGGCGCGATGGATGTAGAACCAACCGATGGCGTCACCATCGAGTTAATTCGGGTCACCGCGAAGTATTTCCGCACCGCGAATAGTATCTCGACCGGCAGCACCTTGGAACAAATCCGCAAAGCGTTCCCGGACGCTGTCCCGCTGGATGATGTTCCTACCATCTACGATGACCTAAAACAGGGCATCGCGTTCGAATTCCCTAAGGAACCAACTGCTGGTTCACCCTGCATCGCGATCATGGTGCATCCACCGGGTGAGAGCCATGTCGCCACCCAGACGCAAGTCGCTTCGGTCTTGCAAGAAGGAAATAAGGATTAGAACGAATCCGGCAGCGACAATTCCAGCAAGAATCCGGCGCTCAAGGGCTGCTGACCTTGGCTAGGACGGAAATCCGGCGCATCCGGATTCTCGTACGAACACCACCTTTGCATTTGCCATCCATAACATCTTGATAGAGAGGCACAAACGCGACTATCAAGGGCTGGCACGCAGCATGCTAGAAATGTCATACATATGACAACAACAACCTACGCAGCCGCCGCGCTACTCCCGTGGAGCCTCGCTCAAAGCAGAAAACGCCCAGTTGCCTCCGAAGCCGTCCTTGGACCTTTGAATTTGTCGTACATCGCCAGATCGCGGTTCAGCCTATTTCAGGCGACGGGTCCGTGTAATGACATTTGATCGCTTTTAATTTAGTTCAAATCTTTGTTGTAAGACACAGGCGCTAAGGATTGACATCAGCACTGGGTCCCAGCCAACGCGATCTGCGTCTGACATTGCGGGCAATTCATCGAGCAAGGCAACAACCTTCTTCTGGTTATAGAACGGGATTGAAGCAAGTGCGTGGCTCCGCAGCGTGTCTTGCAGCATTTGATGAAAACGCTCGGTTGGCACGGTGGTCACCGGCGGCGAAAGGAACGGATGCTTTTGCCGGCGGTACACAGTATCCGTGATGACCGGCTTTGCGGCTTCACGCAGAAGATATTTCTCGGTTAGACCGCGGATCTTCAGCGACACAGGCACCCGACAGAGGCACTCGACAACCTGATGATCGAGAAATGGAACCCGGCCCTCAATCGAGTGCGCCATCTCCATGCGGTCGCCGAGAAGGTTCAATATGTAGGTCGGGAGAAACGATTTAGCCCAGACGAAGAGCGATTTGTTCAGCGGATCGCGCCCATCTAGGACCCCGGGAACATCAAAAGCATCCAGGAAGAGGCGCGCGCTGTCGCGGCCCTTAAAACGCGCTTTGAAAATATCGGCGAACAAGCGCAGACGTTGCTGACCTTGGGCGTCGAAAACCTTGAGGCAGGTCGGGACGAAACCGAGCAACCGCTCGACGCTGGCCATCGCGCCGTTCATCCCGGCAGGACTTAGAATGCCCCGGGAGACGGTGTTGGCAGCTTCAAGTTGCTTGAGAAGACGTTCCACCTCCGTTGGGGTCTTGGCCCTGAGTATTGTGTTTCAGGATGTCGGTGCGGAAGTGGACGTAACCGCCGAGAATCTCGTCGGAACCTTCGCCGGTATAAACTACCTTGTAGCCGGCATCGCGCACCGCGCGGCTCAGCAGGAACTTAGACACGCCGTGACCGTTGCTAAAGAGAGTCTCCGAGTGCCAGATAGCTTCGGCGAAATTCTCCGCAATATCGGACTGTTTAATGGGAATTGGGCAAAAATTTGCTCCGACCCGCGCGGCCATTTCGCGGGCGATCTCACCTTCGTCGTAGGCCACCTGGTCGAACGTGAGCGTGAACGCCTGAATGGGCGTGTTCGAATGCCGAGCGGCGAAGCCGAGCACGGCACATGAGTCGAGTCCTCCGCTCAGGTAGCAGCCGATCGGTACATCGGCGCGCATCCTCAAGCGCACAGCTTCCTCGAAGATGGTGGCGAACTCTTCCACGTAGGAGCGTTCGTCACGCGGGCTGGTGGAGAGTTCCGCGGCTGGGGTGTAGTCAAATTCCCAATAGCGTTGTACTCGCATGCCATTAGGCGTCACGATCAGACAGTGGCCTGGTGGAACTTGATGAACGCCTGCGAAGAGCGTGCGATCGGGCATCGCGGGGCCGGTCGCGTGTTGATAGAAATACTCGTGGTCCCATCGCGCCGGCACTCCCGCCGCGAAGAGCGCTTTTACCTCGGACGCGAGGTAAAGACTGTCGCCGCAAATGGCGTAGTAAAGAGGCTTGATTCCGAATCGATCGCGCGCGGCCAGGAGGAGCCGGTTTGATTCGTCCCACAGCACAAACGCGAATTCACCTCGCAGGTGTTTGAGACAATGCACACCGAAGTCCTCATACAGGTGCAGTGCGATCTCGCTGTCAGAGCTTGTCCGAAATTGATGTCCGCGCTTTTTCAATTCAAAGCGCTGCCGCTCGAAGTCGTAGAATTCGCCGTTCACAACAACACGAACCCGTTCGTCCTCGTTCGCTATGGGCTGATCGCCGGTTACCAGGTCGATGATACTCAACCGGGTGTGGCCGAGGCCTACCTGCCGGTCTTTCGAAAGCCAGACGCTTTGGTTATCGGGTCCGCGATGAATTAGGCTACGGACCGCGGCCCGGAGCGCGTCTGTTGAAACAGTCTTGGATTGGGAGAAAAATGCAGCAATGCCACACATGGGAATTCTGTAGGTTAGCCTCGGAACCAGAGGACAAGGCTGGAGGAAGTTGGTTAGTTACTTTGGTCCTGCTTGAGGAGACGAATTTTCGCCGGCTGCGATAATCGCATTGGCTTTCTCGGAGCCGGCCAAGTAGAGCTCTGGTTCATGATCACTGGTCTTCAAGCCGCTACTAAGGAAGGTCCGATTTCGGAGTTTCAGCATTTTATTCTTAAAGTTGATCTCGTCCGCTGATTACCGCCGATTGAGGGGCCGAACTTACATTGAGCGTTGGGCAATTCTATAGTTCGCAAGAACCTTTTCCTATAGCTCTTTCGAACTATAGCGACCTAACTTGGCTTCGGCGCCTTGATAGGCGTTTTCAGCTTTCCCAAAAAGTCGATCCAGACAGACATACGTCATTCTACGTATTGTGAGGATCAGTCACGAATGAGATACTCTGCGCAAGTACCGACTCAGCGGATAACACGTTAGGAGTGAACGAAGATTTTATGGCTTCACTCAACGAGACCATTTTGTTTTTTTCATGTAGGTCAAGGGCGCAGGTCACTCGCCATAAACGGACAGACATAACAGCGCCGGGCAGTCGTCTCTTTTAATTCTCGTTATCGGGATACCGGATACTCATCAACGAAGTGCTTTCTTCAGTTAGTTAATAACAAAATCAAAATAGCAATCAATCGACCGTTATCGGTTTGATTAACGATCGAAAAGAGGAATCAAAAAAATGGCCGAAAACATAGCTGTTACAGGTGCGGGCCCGGATGACAAGCCGCTTACTCCCGCAGTAAAGACAAAAGTCCAGAATGCTCTCAGGACCGCTCTGGCCGAAGAATTCCGCATACCTACTGTTGTTGGGGGGCATTATAGTATCACGCACATAAGCATCGTCTTCTTGGAAGAATAAGAAGTCTTAGCTCGTCTGCTTTGACTTGGTTCGGATATGCCTCGGGTAAGGCATAAAGGGGTGGTTTTTCGTATCCAGTGCACTAGTTGTCAGCAGAACTTCCGCAGTGGTTATGGATAGCTATAAGCCAACTAGACAAACGGGGTATATTAACCAAGCTATCCTGAAGGTAGCGTCGCGGTGTAATCTGAACTGTTCCTATTGCTACGTCTACAATATGGCCGACTCTACCTGGGCGAGTCGGCCACCTTTGATGACAGATGAGGTGTTCGAGCTGGCGCTCGGGCGCATATTGCAGCAATGTCAGGCCACAGGTCAAAAGCAGTTTCGAATAGGATTTCACGGAGGCGAACCATGCCTCATTGGCGCCGACCGATTCGATGGTTGGTGCGCAAGAATCCGAGCCGTTCTCGGGGGCCTGGTGCGGTTAAGCTTGGTAATTCAGACAAACGGAACGCTGTTGGATGGGCGATGGGTTGACGCATTGCGCAAGCACCGCGTCAGCGTGGGTATCAGCATGGATGGTCCTAAGGAGATACACGACACTGCCAGGGTCGACCGTGGCGGACGAGGCTCATACGAACGCGTCGAGAGGGGCTTGCGCCTATTACAAGAGGCGGAAATCCCCTACGGTGTTGGTTGCGTCATTCCGCTCGGTGCGGATCCTCTGATAGTACACGAACATTTTCTGCGGCTCGGGTGCAGTAAGATTACCTATCTGATGCCGCACTATACTCACGACACGATCAGCTCCGTCCGACGGCGTTATGGCGCGACGCCTTGCGCAGACTTTCTAATCCCCATTTTCGACCACTGGTGGTTCGAGAGCACCATGGACGTGCAAATCGAGGATTTGAAGAACGTAGCCCGCGTGATCATGGGCGGGCGGAGCCTCAGCGAAGGAATTGGTAACGATCCGCCTTGCTACGTGTTTATCGAACCGGACGGCGACATAGAAGGGCTAGATAACCTGCGCGCGTGTCGCGATGGGCTCTCCCAGACGAAGCTGAACGTTCGGGATGCGGACTTTTCTCAACTTTTGCGAAGCGACACCATGCATGCTCAAGCCATTTTTGAGGGTATGCCGCTTGCCCAAACCTGCCGGAACTGCCGAGAAGGTGAAACGTGCGGTGGAGGCTATCTTGCCCATCGTTATTCCAGCGACAGGGGCTTTGACAATCCAAGCGTGTGGTGCGCAGACCTTTTGAAATTGTTCGCTCACGTGCGGGCAAGGATGAGCGTGAGCGTCGAGGAAACTAAGGAACGCCGGCGAATGATCGCTGCCCAGGATACTGCCGGCCTGGCGGCTCTCGACGCATGCGTTTCTTGAACCAGGATTCGCATGACTGCTAGCGCGCGCCGCGAACGGATTCGCCTTATCTTGCGGCAGACCTTGGATCAGCAATTTGATGATTCGAGGGGATATCTCGATGCGAAGCACAGCAAGTGGCAACCGTCCGGCCCTTGGCGTACCCTTTTTGAAGAATACAGCACCTGGGATTCTGCGACCCAATTCAACCAGGAGCTGTATCTGGCTCTGCGCGGTCAATTCCGAGATGACTTGATCCGAGAGATCTTACTTGCTGCGGCCGGATTAAAAGTTTCTCGCCTCAGCCTAAAAGAGCGAAAAATTGCGTCACTCCGAGTGCATATCGAGCAACATGGTCTGCAGATTGTTACTAGCGAAAATCAATGGATCCCTCTGCTCGACTTTGGCAAGGGAGGCTGGGCCAATCGCGGTGTGCGCGGGGCGGAGTCCGGTGACCCAAACGCCATTCGCAACGTTTACATAGCATCCGATACCGCTTTAGCGGAAACCGCAAAACTGCTGGATGAAGCCGGTGAGGACAACTTGTTTGGAGCCTTGTTAGGAATACCGGCTTGTTGCCGGGAAGCTTTCGACCGGTTCAAGCCTTTGGCCGCCGCGAAGCAGTACGATTTCGTGCCTCACGTGTTAGGCAACACCGGCGGAGCTCCGCCGTTTGATTGGCGACTCAATTACACCGCGCAATACTTTGGCTGTTCGCTATTAAGTTTTTTTCCCTGCTCGTTCCGCTGTCCGTCAGCCGCCGCGGTTTCCGATAGAGCGCTTCGCTTAGTAGCTGATTGCGATCCTGCTTGGTTAAACAGAGTCGTCAAGTTGCAACAAGCAAATGTGCTCTACACCGAAAACTCGGGATTACATCTTTTCCGAGCGCGACTTGATAACGGCCGGATCACTTATGGGCCACAGGACCTGCAATCCACCGAACCAAACGAGCTTGCCGATCTCCTTCGACGTGGAGACTGGCTAGACGTGGGTGACGTCCACGCAGTGCAGGTCTATCGGGGCACAACCAAGATCGCTGATCTTTCGGGTAAGGACGCTCATATGTGCGTCTTCCACTGAGATCACTCCCTGCTCGTCTTTATTCGACGAGATGAAGGAAGCGCTCGATCGATGGTGGTGTCCTATCGGTCCGGGTATCGCCCACAATCAGGGCATACCAATGCTCGAGCGAAATGCTCGCCCGTAGCCTCCTTCTTTGTTCCGGCTGCCGGAATTATTGTCTAGACGGCGGCACCGAGCTTTCGCCGATCGGACGAATAACGTCGTCGCTCCTCGCAGAAGGCATATCAGAACACTACTTCCGGCAATCGGGACAAAAACTCGAGGCTGCCTGAAAACTAGCGCTCTAGTAGCTCCCACTAACCAAGAAACTGAACGCAGCGCGGAGAATTAACCTTCGCCGCTATTTGTAAAAGAGAGGCTAACATTCCATGAAAATCGGCTTTATCTGTCCGCAAGCACCGGGTCATCTCAATGCGATTACCTCGTTAGCGCGTCACACGCAGACTCGCGGCCACGAGGTGGTATTACTTTTTTCATCTGGCGCCGGTGGTCTACCTTTTATCTCCGGCGAAGAACAGGAGCGGATATTCACGGAGAACAGAGCGGAAATTAGTAAAAGGCAGGGAGAGGACGCCTTAAAATTTAGTATGGGCCTCTTGATGGACATGTCCGAGTCGATGATCAAAGCATTGCCGGGCATTGTGAAGTCCAACCAAATCGATGCCCTGGTAATCGACGACATTAGTTTCTATGTTCAACTAGCTGCGCTTGAGTTGGGCATTCCGTACATACACGCGTCCGCCGCGATGCATTTTGACTACTCAGGGCATACGCCACTGATGATGTACCCGTGGCCCCATGAGACCAACGCCGCCGCCCAGGCTAGAAACCGAGATGGGGCAGCGAAATTTGTCCAGATGTTGAATGAGGTCAACGGAGGGATCAGAGCTCACGCCGAGGCGGCCGGACTAAAGATCGATTGGGATAACCCTCATTCAACACTCTCACCCTGGGCGTCGATTTCCCAGGTGCCCAAAGCCTTCGACTTCGAGACTTCTCATTGGCCGGCACAGTTCCACCACACGGGACCATGGGACGACGGCAAAAGCCGAGAGCCGGTGGATTTCCCTTGGGATCGACTAACCGGCGAACCGCTCATTTACGCTTCCATGGGCACTATCTTGAATGGCCGTCCAGAAGTGTTCCGCACCATCATCGCGGCTTTGGCCAAGCATAAAGATCTGCAACTTGTGCTTTCGATTGGGGAACAGATCGATCCTCAACAACTTGGACCCGTTCCCAAGAATGGCGTAGTTGTTAAGCGAGCGCCTCAATTAGACGTTCTGAAACTTGCCTCGGTCTGCATCACCCATTCAGGGATGAACACGGTGCTAGAATCTCTAGCCCGCGGAGTTCCCCAGGTGGCCATCCCGGTAGCTTTTGATCAACCTGGCATTGGCGCAAGAATCGCCCATCATCGAACCGGTGTTGTCACTTCGTTGGACAAACTCACCGCCGACCACCTCTCTGAGCTCGTGACCGAAGTGCTAAACAATTCCACCTATCGGAATAATGCGCAGAGGATGCAGCGGGCGATTGCCGAGGCCAACGGATTGTCTGCTGCCGTTGATATCATCGAGCAAGCCCTCGGCGCCAGCAGGAATTCACAGACGCTTGTTCTGAATCGCTGACCGTTGCCAGTGGATGACCCGAAAGTTCGCAAACCGGATATCACCCGAGCTAGAAATCTGCTCGGGTGGGAGCCGAAAGTAGATTTTGAATCCGGACTTCGCGAGACGATTGCGTATTTTGCCGAAAAGCTAAGATACGACCGGGTTCCTGCCATTGTCTCAGCGGTAGCCTAGGAATTTTTAACTCGAACGGCGACTCCGGCAGCTAGAGGAATGCGCGGTCGCTAATGACGGGAGTGAATTCTATTAACTCCTAACAACAACATTGGTCTATGAAAATCGCAATTATTGGGTCCGGTTACGTTGGCTTAGTCACCGGCGCTTGTTTCGCTCAAATGGGTCATGAAGTCATCTGCATTGATAACGATCAACGAAAAGTCAAGGCGCTTAACAACGGCAAGATCCCGATCTATGAGCCTGGCCTTGAACAGGTGGTTCTGCGAAATGTGGCGGCGCGTCGCCTACAGTTCAGTGGCTCCATCGAACATGGAGTGGATAACTCAGAGGTCATATTTATCGCGGTTCCTACCCCACCTCAAGTCGATGGCAGCGTCGATTTAACTTACATCGAGCAAGTCGCTCGGGAGATCGCTTCCGTGCTCAAAGAGTACCGAGTAATCGTCGATAAAAGCACAGTGCCGGTGAATACCGGAGAAAAGGTAGCCGATACTATTCGTCGATATAACAAAACGAATGTTGACTTCGATGTGGTTAGTAATCCGGAATTTCTGCGCGAGGGTTGCGCCGTCGCCGATCTCATGGAACCGGATCGCATTGTGATTGGATCAAACAGCCGGCGGGCGTTAGCGATTATGGAAAAAGTCTACGCGCCCTTTTTGGCGCCGATCATGGTGACGGATGTCAAGAGTGCTGAGTTGATAAAGCATGCGGCCAACTCGTTTCTTGCGCTCAAAATTTCCTACATCAACGCGGTGTCCGCAATTTGTGAGACTGCGGGAGCAGATATTGAACGAGTCGCAGAAG
>JAFAIO010000230.1 GCA_019236675.1 Verrucomicrobiota bacterium | reverse complement strand
TGAATTGTTTTTGGCGGGTAGTTAAACCTACACGCTCAGCTCTTCCCTTAGCTCTTGCTCGGCAGCCAACCAATCGTGACTTTCATCTCCAGGAAGCCCTAGCTTACGCCTCCGTTCGGAGATGAAGTACGCGCGCAGCTGTACTTGTTCAAATGTAGGTAGATGGACAATCAGTTTCGGCGTGTCGGATGCTGACTTAGCTCTGCTACTTTTTCGTGGCTTCTTTTTTTCAGCTTTGACCGCAGGAGCTGCGGCAACGGAAACTGATTCAGTAGCTTTTGTTTTCTTGCGCACTGCGCGTTTCTGAACACGCTTCTTTTTTGTTTTTTCTTCCATCTCTACTACCCCTTTATCTACAAATTTGACTTGGCTAATTTATTCCGCTCGTTCGTTCAGTAAAATAGAAAAGCCAATCGCACCGAAAAAAGCACAGCGTTGCGGATCGGGTCTTGACGTGAGATTCTGAGAAAATTATGCCGGATGTTAACAGATCGGGAGCGGTTGCTCTTCCGGACTTCTTAAGCGGAGCGATGCGCTCCCATCCATTCGTCAAGATCTGCGGTGTTACCAATCCGGAAGACGCACGCGTCGCCATCGAGGCTGGAGCTGATGCCCTAGGGTTTAATCTTTTTCCAGGTAGCAAACGATTTTTGCAGCTTGATTCAGCTCGGGATTGGATCTCCGCGTTACCACCCCAAATCGCTCGGGTTGCTGTTGGAGTAAATCCTGCACTTACCGAGGTCGAGGGCTGGCTGGCCGGAGACCTGTTCCATGCTTTGCAATTGCATGGACAAAATTGGCATCCGTTCGCGAATCGGTTGTCTGTAGCCGGCAAGCCGTTAATTGCAGCGATTCAAGTCCCAGCCGATTCTCTTCAACCTTTTGACCTCGAATGGTTCCAGGGGTTCGCGCTTATGTTTGATGGCTATCGAGACGGCGATTTTGGTGGGACCGGCGAGACTTTTCCATGGGCTTTACTGACTCGATTCAAAATCGACAAGCCACTGATTTTGGCAGGAGGTTTACGACCTGAAAACGTGCAAGACGCCGTTAAGATGACGAGCCCGTATGCAGTCGACGTGGCAACCGGAGTCGAATCTCGACCCGGCAAAAAGGACCACGCCAAAATACGCGATTTCATCGCAGCGGTGAGAGGGGTTTTGTAAACACCGCTTGCGGCGGTCGTGGTGACTGAAATGCTGCTCCAGTGCTCCGTAGGAGCTCAATATTTATAGGAGTCGGTATCCAAATGTCAGTTAGCTCCGTAGGAGTGACAGATTCGTTTTGCGAACGCCACGAGGCGATCTCAACTTGATGCCGCTCCTACGAAGCTCTTCCCGATTTCGCGATTCTCGTCCTATAAATATTTTGCTCCTACTGAGCGATTCTGCGCTAATCGTACTTTATTCCAGGCCCTAGCAACGGAGAATAGGAAACCAACAGCATGAATTCGGAGACCACAGAAGAGAAAGCAGTAACCAAAAGCATTAAAGTCGCTGTATTGCCTGGTGACGGTATCGGACCGGAAGTCATGGCCCAGGCGATAGAAGTGCTGAACGCAGCCTGCCAAGGGATCGATCTTCAATTTACGGAACGTTTAGTTGGCGGAGCCGCCATTGATGCGACCGGTAAGGCTCTTCCGGAAGAAACCCTGGAAACTTGTTCAGCCAGCGACGCTATCCTGTTTGGATCTGTTGGTGGGCCGAAATGGGAATCGCTTCCGCCCAACGAACAGCCTGAACGTGCCGCTCTCTTACCGCTCCGCAAACACTTTAGTTTGTTCGCCAACTTGCGCCCGGCGATTTGTTTCCCGGAGCTAACGGCAGCTTCACCGCTCCGACCGGATATTGTTGCCGGCGGCTTCGATATCCTTTGTATTCGGGAGCTCACTGGCGGCCTTTATTTTGGCAAACCAAAAGAGACCCGAGAAGAAAAGGGTGAGAAAGTCGCGATTGATACCATGGTATATCGAGCTTCCGAAATTGAACGGATTGCTCGCCTTGCTTTCGAAATCGCTGGTGCGCGCAAGCGGCAACTAACATCGGTAGATAAAATGAACGTGCTGGAGAACGGTTTGCTTTGGCGGTCAGTGGTCAAACAGCTAGCCGGTTCTTACCCCGATGTAGAACTAAGCCACCTGCTCGTCGATAACGCGGCCATGCAGTTTATCCGCAATCCACGAGCATTCGATGTCGTGGTCACGGAGAATACATTCGGAGATATACTGAGTGATGAATTGGCCATGTTAACCGGCTCGATTGGAATGTTGCCTAGCGCTAGCCTTGGGACCGGTCAGCGTGGACCGTATCGATTCGGACTTTACGAACCGAGCGGAGGATCAGCTCCGGATATTGCGGGCAAAGGGATTGCGAACCCGATCGCTCAGATCCTTTCCGCTGCCATGATGTTGCAGTATTCATTCGGACTAGACGCGATTGCCAAAAACATCGATGCCGCTGTACGCAAGACCATCGCCGCCGGTTATAGGACACGTGATATTGATTCGCCGGATTGCAAACTAGTCGGCACCGCCGAAATGGGAGCCGCCATCCGCGAGAACCTGAGCTAACAAAAGAATCTCACCACAAAGACACAGAGGACACGGAGAGTAACCGGGAATCGCGAACCGCGAACCTACTCACTCGTCCACTGTTACCGCGACTGCCTCGCGCACTGCAGCCTTTCGATATTCGCGATTCAGACGCGAAATAAAGGTTCGATTGATCTCAGCCGGACACACGGCCTCGCATTCGTAATGGTTCGTACAGTTACCGAATCCCAGCTCGTCCATCGCCCGCACCATGTTGTGAGCACGGCTCTTTCGCTCGGGTTGTCCCTGTGGCAACAGCCCCAGATGAGAAACTTTGGCACCAACGAAAAGCATGGCCGACGAATTCGGGCATGCCGCGACGCAAGCTCCGCAGCCAATGCATGCGGCTGCTTCCATCGCCAAATCTGCGATCGGCTTGCCAATCGGGACTGAATTCGCTTCGGGTGCGGATCCGGTTCGCGCCGTGATGTACCCCCCTGATTCGATGATCCGATCGAACGCGCTTCGATCCACTACCAGATCTTTCACCACGGGAAACGGAGCTGCCCGAAACGGCTCGATCCAAATGGTGTCCCCGTCCTGAAAACGGCGCATGTAAAGCTGGCAGGTGGTCTTCGCTTTGCCTGGTCCATGCGGGATTCCATTGATCACGAGCGAACACATCCCGCAGATCCCTTCGCGACAATCTGAATCAAAAGCAATAGGGTCCTCGTTGCCTTCAGCTAATCCTTCGTTCACGATGTCAAGCATCTCGAGGAAAGATGCTTCCGCCGGAATGTTGCTCGCGGCGTAATCGTGAAATTCACCGGCCGTCTTTTGGTTCGGTTGTCGCCAGATTTTAAGTTTAAAATTCATTTACAAGCTCGGTTGAGAGAAAAAATGCGTGTCGTTCTCGGCGATCCCGGCGTTTTCACTTGTAGCTGCGGGTTGCTAGCTTGACGTTCTCAAAAACCAAAGGCTCCACATTGCGAACCGGTTTTGAGTCCGTTCCGGTACATTGCCAAGCTGCAACGTGACAGAAGTCGGCATCATCGCGGACCGCTTCACCCTCTTTGGTTTGATACTCTACCCGGAAATGCCCTCCGCAGGATTCCTCGCGTTCCAGTGCGTCTAAACACATTAACTCCGCGAATTCCAAAAAATCGGCCACTCTGCCAGCCTGTTCGAGCGATTGGTTCAACTCCATATCGCCGCCTTGGAGGTTAAGGTTTTGCCAGAATTCTTCCCGCAAGCTGGGGATTTTCTGCAACGCCTCCTGTAAACTTTCCCTGCTTCTGGCCATGCCGCATTTCTCCCAAAGCAACAAACCCAGTTCGCGATGAAAAGAGGTAGCTGTTCGTTTGCCTTTAATCGATAAAAGCTTTGCCACCGTTTTCCGGACCTCGTTCTCGGTCGCGTTGAACTCTGGCCGATCAACCGAAACTTTCTTACCCAACTGGGTGGCTAGATAATTCGCGATAGTCGAAGGAATGACGAAATAGCCATCCGCCAGTCCCTGCATCAGCGCGCTTGCGCCGAGCCGATTAGCACCGTGATCTGAGAAGTTAGCTTCCCCGAGCACATGTAAGCCCGGGACGTTACTCATCAGATTATAATCCACCCAGAGACCGCCCATGGTGTAGTGGACCGCCGGGTAAATGCGCATCGGCAGGTGGTAGGCGTCTTCGCCGGTGATGTTGTGATAGATATCGAAAAGGTTTCCGTACCGTTCCCGGATCGTTTTCTCACCTAGTCGGCCAATGGCTTCGGCAAAATCCAAATAGACCCCAAGGCCACCGGGTCCGACACCTCTGCCTTCATCGCAGACTTCTTTGGCGCTTCGAGACGCGATATCGCGCGGCGCCAAATTGCCAAAGCTTGGATATTTCCTTTCTAGATAGTAATCGCGATCCGAATCCGGGATCTGGCTTGGTGGCCGGTTGTCGCCCTTGTTTTTCGGGACCCAGACCCGACCATCGTTCCGCAGCGACTCGGACATCAACGTCAACTTCGATTGATAAGTCCCGCCAACCGGGATGCAGGTCGGATGAATCTGGGTATAGCAAGGATTGGCGAAAAAGGCGCCTCGTTTGTAAGCGCGATACGTGGCGGACACATTGCAGCCGCGGGCGTTCGTCGACAGATAGAACACATTGCCGTAGCCGCCGGTCGCTAGCACTACCGTATCTCCTGCATGCGAGCTGATCTCTCCACTCAACAAGTCGCGAACCACAATCCCTTTCGCGTGACCGTCTACAATGACGATGTCGAGTAGTTCAGTCCGCGGAAACATCTTGACGCCGCCCACTGCGATCTGCTGAGCCAGAGCTTGGTAGGCGCCGAGCAAAAGCTGTTGTCCGGTTTGGCCGCGAGCATAAAAAGTCCGGGACACCTGGGCACCGCCAAATGAACGGTTCGCTAACAATCCTCCATATTCGCGCGCAAACGGAACTCCCTGCGCTACACACTGGTCGATTATGTTAGCGCTGACCTCTGCAAGCCGGTAGACATTCGCTTCTCGCGAGCGAAAATCGCCCCCTTTGATCGTGTCGTAAAACAGGCGATAAACGCTGTCACCGTCGTTCTGATAATTCTTAGCGGCGTTGATGCCGCCCTGAGCCGCGATGCTGTGCGCTCGCCTCGGCGAATCCTGAAAACAGAAGCATTTTACTCCGTAGCCCATCTCGGCCAAGCTAGCAGCCGCCGAAGCACCGGCTAAGCCGCTGCCGACCACGATGATATCAAACTTCCGTTTATTGTTCGGATTGACCAACTTCGATTCCGCCCGGTGCTTGGTCCATTTCTCTTCCAGGGCACCGGCGGGTACTTTCGAGTCCAATTGGGTGTTCATCGCATACCCTATTTGATTAAACCAAGCAGAATTGTAATCGGAATAGAAACATATCCGGCAAAGATAAGCCACGAAAGCCAACGGCCTCCGTTCGAGATAAATCGGCCGATCCGACGATTGTTAATGCCCAGCGTTTGCGTCACGCTCTCGAACCCATGGCTTAAGTGAGTCGCCAGAAAGAAGATTGCCGCTGCGTAGAACAGAGAAATCAACGGCTGGCGAAACCCGAGGATCACCATGTGATACACATCGTGCCGGCCCAGCTCGTCGTGCAGATTCCGGTACTCCGGGTTTGTCCACATGAGCGTGAATTGCAGCAGGTGATAGACGACAAAACAAATCACCAGTAGGCCGGTATAAATCATTGTCCGCGAGGCGAGGGTCGAGGACTGAGGTTTAGAAACCGCGTATTTCTTTGGCTTAGCGGCCTGATTTTCAATGGTGAGCTGGATTGTCGCTACGATGTGTACCACCACCGCTGAAAGTAGAATGATGCGCTCGGCCCAGAGAATCGGACCCAGTTGTTGGAGCAGGTTCGCGTAGGCGTTTAAATGATCCTGGCCAAGATAAATCTCCAAGTTTCCCAGAAGATGTCCGGTGACGAAGAAAATCAGGTAAAGCCCGCTGACAGCGACGATAATTTTCTTCCCGATAGAAGACTGATAGAAGGCGATAAACGGATTCGCTGAGAACCGTTTTACCCGAGTGGGGGGGACTGTCGCCAGTGCCATATTTTTGTATATTATTAGAAAATCTAATAGTGTCCAGCAGGCATCGCATTAAAAAATGCGCATACATTTATTAAGCGATGGAAGCTAGGGCAGCGAAGGGGTGCGCTTTCGCCGCACCCCACTGCTGCATCTCACCTTTCACCTTTCCCTGCTCACACGCCAATCACTAATCACCAATCACCTCCCATCCCCCCGATGCCTGGCCAACGCGGGGCGTTCTGCTATTATCATGTGCGTGTCGCTGGTTAGAACCTGTACGCTCTGCGGTTTGATCTGTTGGGTCCTCTCTTCATGTACGCCTCAGGATCAAGATCATCGCATCGTTGTGAGCGTAGCGGATCAAGCCATGGCCCTGTACTATCGGGACCAATTCATTGCTCGTTATCCGGTCTCAACGTCCCAGTTCGGAGTAGGAGATAATCCAGGGACGTGCGCCACTCCGCTCGGACATTTAAAGATTGCGCAGAAGATCGGCGACGGTGCCCCGTTGGGAATGGTGTTCAAAGATCGTAGAGCAACTGGTGAAATTTTGGTGCCTAACGCGCCCGGGCGCGATCCGATCGTGACCCGTATCCTTTGGCTCAAAGGGCTAGAACCGCAGAACCAGAATGCTTACGGACGCTACATTTACATTCACGGGACCCCCGTCGAAAACCAGATCGGAAAGCGAGCGAGCTACGGCTGTATCCGGATGCGATACCAAGACATACTGCAACTTTTTACCACCGTTGGAGTCGGCACCCGTGTCGACGTCGTAGAAGACCATTTGCCGTTCGAAACCCAAGCCATCGCGCAAGGAGCCGCTACCGGCTCTTCCGTGTCTTCGGTGAGACGCTGAGTTCGCCTGAGGCTCATTCAGAATAGCAAATAGCAAATAGTCGGCGGTTCGAGCGGCCTCGCCGTCTGGGCGTTCTTCTTCTTGTTTGCTATTCCTACTTCAAATGAGCCTCCGACAAGTCTCGGCGCAAATAACAAATTGATCGGGGAACCGAGCGCTCAGCGGCTTCGCGGTTCCTTTTGCTATCTGCTATTTGCTATTCTGAGTGAGCCTCAGGCGAACTCAGCCCCTCCAGCGCCAATTCCTTACACCGGCCCAAATCGAGTTTCCCGGAACCGAGTACTGGAATCTGGTCGACGGGTTTGATCTTTTTCGGGATCCACAAACTCGGTAACCCGGCGGCTAATAGTTTCTCCCGGAGAATCTCCGGTTTGATTTCTCGAGCAGCCAAAAGAACTAAAGCTTCGCCTTTGGCTTCGTCGGGAATACCAACGACGGCCACTGCGCGTTCTTCCTCGCATTCGAAGTTAAACTCTTTGTTGATTCTCGCCTCGAGAGTTTCATGTGGAACCATCTCGCCGCCGATTTTGGAGAAACGTGAAAGCCGGCCCTCGATATGCAGGAATCCATCTTCATCGATCCGCGCTAGATCGCCGGTTTTAAACCAACCTTCTTCGAGTACCTCCGCGGTCAATTCCGCTTGGTTCAGATAACCGTCGAAAACATTCGGACCTTTGAGCCAGAGCATACCGAGCTCCGTGCTCGGCAGAATGGCGCCGGTCTCAGTGTCTCGAATCCGGGCGGCTTGCCCCGGTAGCAGCTTGCCAACCGAGCCGGGAAGCGAGGCCGGTTGAATCGTATCGTTCGGATGACTCGGCAGCGGATCCGGAAGATTTACACTGACCACGGGGGCAGTTTCCGTCAGGCCATAACCTTCGTGTACGGGCAGACCGAAACGCGCCTCAAAAGTCTCCGCCAGGTCGCGAGGCAATTTCTCAGCCCCCACGATCAGGATTTTGAGACTTTTGAACTGCTCAGGTTCGGTGCGACGCAGATAACCCCTTAGAAACGTCGGCGTCGTAATTAGCAACGTGATCTGATGCTTTTCGACGAGCTCCGCGTTCTTCACCACGTCCACCGGAGTCGGATAGGTTACCATTCTCACTCCCTCTGTAACCGGGTACCAAAGTGTCACCGTGCAACCGAAACAGTGGAAGAATGGTAACGAAGCCATGATGGCGTCGCTCTTAGTCTGATTCAGGTACCCGCTGAACTGAGCAATGTTTCCGAGGATACTGCGATGGGTAAGAATGACTCCTTTAGGTTCACCGGATGATCCGCTTGTGAACAGCAACACTGCTTCACGTTGGTCGCCAACCTTAGGCAGACCGAGAATCGAACCCAAGAGCCATGAAGGGGTCAGTAAGGCCACTATCCGCCAGAGAATAATCCGCGGCTTAAGCTCCGGTATCATTTCTTCGAGGCGATACACATTTTGTGGCCAAGGGAAATCCATCAGCCGCTTCATGACCGGTTTAGCTGAGATAGCGTGGGCAATCTCACCGTTCCGGATCGCGGATTCGAGCGCTGCCCGGCCGGACGTAAAGTTGAGGTTGACCGGCGTCTTGTTCGCCAATGTGACCGCGATGTTTGCCACTACGGCGCCAACTCCTGGCGGTAAAACCACCGCTACCCGATGATCCGGAACATTCCGGTTGATCCAGCGGCTCAGAGCAATACTTGCCGCTAACATGTCACCTCGCTTGACCTGGCGCCCGTCCATCCCATCGATCACTCCGACTTCGAATTGTTTCTTTTTTAATCCCCGGATCGTCACTCGTCCCAAGTGACGCCGTATCTCCGGCCGCTGCTGGAAACAGAATTCGCCAAGCTCAAGCAGTTGCTGGCGTGCGACGGTGATGTCGATCGCGCGCGGTTCGATCGGTTTGCCGAATGCGATGGTGATGTGTTGAGGAATCCGGCGCGGCCATTTGAAGAAATATCGCCCGCGTTCAAAGGAGAAAATCGATCCCCATAGACCGTCCAACCACACCGGCACAACCGGTGCATCAGCCAACCGCGCAACCAGCTCGAACCCTTTGCGAAGTTTGATCAGCACACCAGTCCGGCTCAATTCTCCTTCGGGAAAAATACAAACGATTTCCCCCGCCTTTATTTGGTCCGCTGCTGCCCGAATCGCATCTTTCGCGCGTACGCTAGAGATCGGAATCGCCCGAACCAGTTTGAAAATCGGTGTCAGCCATTTGACCTGATAGATCGACTCATGCACGACGAAACGGATGGGGCGGGGACAGGCGAGCTGAAGCACCACCGCATCGACGTAGCTCATGTGATTAGGCAATAAGAGGAACCCGCCTTCCGGAAGGTTCTCCAGGCCAAATCTTCGGATCCGATAGATGACGCGCGCGATGACGCTCGCTACCGATCGAAAGACCTTCTCGCGGATACTATGACCGAGAGGGGTAGGCATAGCTAGAAAACCAGTTAGTAGAAGCAGCGGTAAACAGTACTCTACTGCTTCCAAGTTGAGAGACACATACTGCCATGGGTGGCACCATCGTGGAAGAGAGGCGGTCTGTGAGAAAAGCCAAAAAGTTGCGACTAGCAAGAAGAAACCAATCCCGACTGGAACGATTGTCTTCATCTGCGTCCGACTAGAACTATTCATAGTGATTTAATGCACCACGGCTTTGGATCTATAAAATCGATAAAACGATTTCAAATAGCGATCTAATCGATGTAATTTTGGGCTTATGTAACGATAGATCTTTCCCGGGTTATCCGTGCTCCGAAGGAGCTAAATCTCTGTAGCTGCGCCATACAAAAGCGCGAACAGCTCGCTAGGAGCGACATCCTCACCACGTTACGCCGCTAGCGAAATACCGTTTCGAACGGGCCGAAAATCAATCGTTGTTGCTAGGGATGTTCAATTGACCGACCCAATATGCCGCTCCTACGGAGCTTACCGCTATTTTGGACGGCGATAGCTATAAAGATTGCGCTCCTACGGAGCACGCCATCCCCCCGACACGCCGATACGCCGATACGCCGATACGCCGATACGCCGGCACGCCGGCACGCGCACACGTCGACACGTTTCCGGAGCTCCCGGCGTTGACGGCGTTCCCGGCGTTGGTAAGCTCGCCTGCATGTCAGGGACTCCGATGATGCAGCAGTATCAAAGCATCCGGCGCTCGCTGCCTAAGGGTACGCTTCTTCTTTTTCGGCTGGGTGATTTCTACGAGCTCTTTTTCGACGATGCCAAGCTCGCGGCCGACATTCTTGGGGTTGCGTTGACCAAGCGAAACGGTATGCCCATGTGCGGGGTCCCATTCCATGCCGCAGAGGCTTATATCGGCAAATTGATCAAGGCCGGACACCGAGTCGCGATTTGCGATCAAGTCAGTGAACCGCAGCCCGGCAAGATCGTGGAAAGGAAAGTCTCCCAGATCATCAGCCCGGGGACAGTCAGCGATCTTAATCTTCTCGAGTCGAAGCAGAACAATTTTCTGGCCGCGATTAATTACGCAAAAAATCGTTTCGGGCTCGCCCTGGTCGACGTTAGCACTGGCGAATTTCGGGTAGCGGAAATGGATAGCCGGACCGCACTGCAAGACGAACTGGCTCGATTCTCCCCGACAGAACTGATTCGTCCCGACACCATGGATGGTTTCGCAGAAGGTACCGTCCACGATGGATACGCTTTCGAGATCGAGCAAGCGACTGAGCTGCTGCGCGAGCAATTCCAGGTACAATCTTTGGACGGATTCGGTTGCGCCTCGCTCGTGGCCGGGGTCGGCGCTGCCGGGGCCGTTATCCACTACCTGAAAAACCAGCTGCGCCGATCGACCGAGCATATCCGGTCGCTCGGAGTCTATCTGGCGGATGAATTTGTCGCCTTGGATGCCACCACGCACAGCCACCTCGAGCTAGTCGGTAAACGGGACGACCGGCGCGATACGAGTCTGTTACGTGCTCTCGATCGCACCGTGACGCCCATGGGAGCTCGACTGCTCCGTGAGTCGATTCTTAAGCCCCTGCGGAACCTCGAAAAAATCCGTCGCCGCCAAGAGTTAGTCGCTCGATTTCTGGAGCAACCGTTTCTGTTAAATGCGTGCCGGGAATCAATGCGGGGAGTGCGCGATGTTGAACGGACCTTGAGCCGCGTCAGCCAAGGAACCGGCGGTCCCCGCGACTTGGCGGCGATTCGTCATTCGTTGGAAGCGTTGCCGCCCCTGGTAGACCACTTGAACGCGTTGGAAAAAGCGGCGCTTTTCGCCGGCGACGCCGAAGGCGCAGCTGCTGCATCCTCGCAGCAGTCTGCCTCTCACCTTTCACCTCTCACTTCTCTCGTCTCACCTTCCTCGTCACTCTGTCACGAAATCCTACGCGGCATCCATCTCTTGCCGGAGCTATTGGAACAATTGTGTGCTGCCATCGTCGATGAACCGCCGGCTACGATTAAGGAAGGCGGCATATTCCGATCCGGTTACGATCCGGATCTGGACGAGTTGCGCCAAATGTCCGGGAGCGGCAAAGAGTGGATCGCTGAGCTGCAGCAGAAAGAGGTCGACCGGACCGGAATAAAATCGTTGAAGGTCCGGTACAATTCAGTTTTTGGTTACTTTATTGAGATTACCAAGGCAAATCTCAATGCCGTTCCCGCCGATTACATTCGAAAACAAACCACAGTAAACGGCGAACGCTTTATCACGCCGGAATTAAAAGAGTTCGAGGCTAAGGTCCTGGGAGCCGATGAACGCGCGAAACAACTCGAGTACCAGCTTTTCCTTAAATTGCGCGAGGCCACGCTGGGCTATCTCGAGCCTTTACAAGAGACTGCCCGGGCGGTTGCGCAGCTCGATCTCATTGCCAGCTTGGCTGAAACCGCCCGTCTTTTTGGCTATTGCCAGCCGGAAGTAAATGCTGAGAGCTCCCTGCATATCGTCGAAGGGCGTCATCCCGTCCTGGATCAGAACCTAACGGAGGAAAAATTTGTTCCTAACGATTGCCTGCTGGATGGCGAGACGAATCGGTTGCTCTTGATTACAGGTCCTAATATGGCCGGAAAATCAACCTATATCCGGCAGGTCGCCCTCTTAGTGCTAATGGCCCAGATCGGGAGTTTCATCCCCGCTAAATCTGCTACCGTCGGAATCGTTGATCGTATCTTTACCCGGGTCGGCGCCTCGGATGATTTGGCTAGGGGTCAGTCAACCTTCATGGTCGAGATGAACGAGACCGCCAACATTGTCAACAATGCGTCCGAGCGAAGTCTTATCATCTTGGATGAGATCGGACGGGGAACCTCAACCTTTGACGGCCTCTCAATCGCCTGGAGCGTAGCGGAATATCTCCACGACGTCGTGCGGGCGCGCACTCTTTTCGCGACTCATTACCATGAGATGACTGAGCTCGAAATGGTGTGTGCCGGCGTGAAGAACTTTAACGTAGCGGTTCGGGAATGGGACGACCGGATCATCTTCCTGCGCAAAATCCAGAAGGGAGCCGCCGACAAAAGCTACGGCATCCAGGTGGCGCGATTAGCCGGCCTGCCGGCTGCGGTGATCGATCGGGCGAAAGAAATTCTCGCCAACCTCGAAAGCGCCGAGCTGAATGCCCAGGGACGCCCACGCTTAGCCGAGGCAAAATCGCCCCGGCGCAAACCCAAAGTCGAAGACCCCAGACCTCAACCGACTCTTTTCGATTTTCAGCCCGGTAATCCCTGAACCCAAACTTCCGATTTAAGCTCCGCTGATTCTAAGGGTCGCAACCCGTGGAGCGCTGCCTCGCTTGCGAGGCCGATGGTGAGCAAGGAATGATCTTTATGTGATTACCTTGGACGTGCTGCGCCCTACGTCTGGACGATCGAGACCGGACTTCGATTCACAGACGCCCTTGCCTGCAAAACGGTCATCCGTGACAAATCCTATAACCGGGGTAAGTCGTGGAGCGTAGACAAATGAACGGTGTGTGGCACGATTCGCCTTGTTCACCATCGGCCTCGCAAGCGAGGCAGCGCTCCACGGCTTCGCCGTTTTCCGTTCCCGGCGCTCCCGCTCGTTCCCGGCTTGCCCGACATAGCTCCCGAGTTGGACGATGGGGCGACGTCGGGCGTTAGTAGGTATCGACGTCCTTACCTGTCTTGATCGCAGCCTCAAGACCGGGAGTCAGCTTTGGATTAATCTGCTTTAACGTTGCCAGATCTTTTTGGGCGGCGTCCGTCTTGCCCATCTTAACGTATAAAACACCTCTGGATTCGTAAGCCTCGCCCATCTTGGGATCGAGCTTCAACGCCGTATTTAAATGATCCAAAGCTGAGGAGTAGCTGCTAGCACCAAGTTTGCGCAAGCAGAACGCGGCGAGAAGGTGTGCTTGAGGCAGATTCGGATTGGCTTTCAGGGCCGCCTCGAATTTCGGTACCGCGGCGGCGTAATTCTTAACCTTCATAAAAGCGGTACCTTCGTTAAAAGGAGTCACCGCATCCGGACCCTTTTGTTGTTGCTGTTGCTTTTGCTGCGGAGAGCGTTGCCCACCCGATTGCATCTGTTGTCCCTCGATCACCGTTTGCGAGTTGCCCCCGCCCCCTCCCCCTGGCGCCATCCCAGCGAAAACAGCCGGCGCCCCGGCCGTAAGAACAGAGAGTGTGCAGATCGTAAAGAAGCGATTCATGGCTTCGATGGAAATATCGCGCGTTCAAAGATGCAAGATTATACCGAAACGAAGCCCGGGCAGCTTGATGGCGATCCGCTTTGCAACAGCAACGACGACGGCCGGATCCCAACCGCTGGGTCGCTTTTACGAATTCTGAGGGAAAAATGTTTTCGGCGTTGCCGATGAGGCTGGTTGAGTCGACGGACTCGCCTCGGTTTTCGTTTGGCCTTGTTCAGATGCTTCTTGCAGTTGGCCAGCCGGATGACGTTCGCACGCTGCCAAACCGATACCGGAGACGAGCAAAACAAGACAGAGTTTCTTCATGTGGAGTAGAATGCATGGGTGGCTAATCGCGATTGCGCCCAGAGTCAACCATGGAGTTGGCGGTTTGCCGTTGGCCGTTTGGCCGTTTGCAGTTAACAGTTCGCCAGGAACCAACTGCGTCATTCCCCGATAAGTCAGATTAGTTACAAAGGTCCCATGAGTCCCATCCGAGCGCAGAGCCGCTGATCATCCCTTACCCCTGAGCCGACAACCACTAATCGCTAACGGCAAGCGCCAACTGCCAATGCAAAACAGGGCCATGAAAACAGCAGCCAAATGGCGGGAATTTCTTAAGAGTGAAGGTGCTCGGCGTGCGACCGGTTTTCGGGCTGCATTCAGCGGGCTGCGCCGCCTGGTCACGTCCGAAAGACACTTCCAGATTCACCTGATTGCAGCGACCTGCGCCGTTATCATGGCCGCCTTTCTTGATTTCAGCAGCCTGGAGTGGGCAATCCTGGCGGTCACCATCGGCTTGGTTTTGTTCGCCGAAGGCTTGAATAGCGCAATCGAACGTGCCATCGACACAACAACGCCGAGCTTCCATCCAATCGCTAAAGCAGCCAAAGACATCGCTGCCGCAGCCGTGCTGATCGCCGCTATCGTCTCCGTGATAGTCGGCCTTCTCCTCTACGGCCCAAAGCTTTGGGCGCTCCTCGTCGCTCGGCACTAACGGGTTCGCCGTTCGCCGTTTACTGTTAGCCGTCATCAAATTTTGTGGGGCGAGGCTCCCGTAGTACCGAAACCGTTTCGCAACGCCCAAAACTTCTCCGACGGCACGGTTCTCAAGGCGCGCACGTTTGCCGAGCCGTGGCTACCGTGTGGTTCGTGGTTCAGCGCCCGGCGGTATTTACATGGGTCCAACTAGCCCAGAATTGCCATCCCAGCCGCACTCCGACGAACCTCCCCTAATTTAGAATTATTCTTGATCTCGTTTTCACTTGCATCTCGTTCTCAATTACGTAACCCTGAATTGTGAAGCTTTCTTCCGAGGTGACAGAGCGTCTAGCCGCCAGCGGTATCCGGTTGACTAGGCAGCGCGAGGAAGTGCTCGCCGTTCTTCTCCAGAAACGTGACCATCCCACTGCGGTTGAGGTATTTATGCGATCGAAAAAGCATATGCCCACCATTTCTTTGGCCACCGTTTATAACTGTTTGGAAGCGTTGGTCGAGAGCCGCCTGGTCAAACAAGTTAATCTCGATCGGGCCCCAACCCGCTACTGCGCTAACCTGCTCGATCATAGCCATTTCTTCTGTGAAGAATGCGGCTCGGTGCACGACATTGAAGTCCCGCTTCAATCACCTTGGAATCTGCCCGCTGGATATCTGATTAAACAAGCTGAAGTCACTTTCCGGGGTAAATGTCCCGCTTGCACCTCAAAGAATCTATGAGTTCGATCTCCGTTCAAAACCTGCATGCATCAATCAATGGCCAGGAAATCATCCGTGGGCTGGACATCGAGTTTCGCCAAGGCGAAGTGCACGCGGTCATGGGGCCAAACGGATCTGGGAAAAGCACTCTAGCCAAAGTGATGGCCGGCCACCCGGACTATGAGGTGACCGAAGGCGACATCCTTTTGGATGGAGAAAGTATCCTGGAGATGGAGCCGGACGAACGAGCTCGGAAAGGTCTTTTCATGGCGTTTCAG
>JAFAIO010000007.1 GCA_019236675.1 Verrucomicrobiota bacterium | reverse complement strand
CTCATCGTTACCAACTCACCAAAACCGGGCAACGAATCCTCACCGCTCTGCTTGCTGCACGTCACTGTGATGTCGACCAACTTACTCGAATGGCTGCCTAAAAATTCTCGCAGAAATGACTGAAATCTTCTTATTGCAGTGCAAAGAGCGCAAAGAATAAGAGTCGCACCCTCTCAGATTCGACCGCTACTTAAGGGGAAAACCTACCGTTACAATACAACAGTTTCCCTTGGCCCTGCGCCGTGATCGGAGCCCAGAACCAAATCTGCGTAAATCTGCGTCCATCTGCGGTTCGTATTCTTTGCGCTCTTTGCGTTCTTTTGCGGCTATCTTGTCTTCTCTTTGCGTCCCTGCGTGAGATCTTTTTCTTCGGTTGCGGACTTAATTGGCTTTCGCGACTCGCCATGCCGGTTCCAGGGCAAAATGGTAACTTACCAGCGACTTCATGTAGGTTTCCATAGCGGATCGTTCGCTGGTTGCCGGGAAGATTGTTGCTTGAAAATTATCTAAGGCGGCCCGGTCGCGCCAGAAAGATGCGGCTAAAAATCGGTCTCGATTACCGTCTACCCGGCAGACCAGTGCACCTACCATTCCATACGCGGACCGCAAAGCCGGGTTCCAGATCTCCATTTGTCTGGCCACAAAAATCGGTGAGCTATTCGGCTGCAAGGTGACGTCACTAACCCGTAAACATTCTGCTGATCCCGCCAAGAGGCAGGGATCTGGTTGGTTGATTTGCATGATTACGCTGGCAATCGTGATCTCGATACGTTCAGAAATCTCTTGCTGCAGCGCCAGCTCGGCGTGGCCGGCTTCCAAGAAGTGGTGATACGTGCTCAAATTGCGCCAGACCGCGAGGACGCCGGCTTTAGCCGGAAATGTGTCAACCCATCCGCCGACTTGAACGATAAACCCGTCGTACTCTGCCAGGTCCGACCAGCGCTTTTGAGCCTGATCAAATGCCGCCCGGTTCGAGGCGTCCACCACGATCCACTTTGCCAGCATGACTACTCAATTTCCGATGAGATCCGGCGCCAAGCAATCAAGCATTGGCGACTTCGAGAAAATCCTGAGATGATGCGCTTGAATGCGCGTCTTAATTATCGGCGGGACCCGATTCATTGGGCGGCATATCGCCTCCACGTTAATCCGGACCGGTCATAGCGTCTGTCTGTTTCACCGAGGATCAACCCCGCTGGAAGGGCTGGATGGTGTGTCCGAAATTCTAGGCGAAAAAGAAAATCTGCCCTCTTATCGAGAGCGATTCCGGGATTTTCATCCTGAGGTGATCATCGATTGCATCGGTTATACAGAAACCGACGGACGAAGGCTCATCGAGACGTTTGCGGGCTGGATTCCGCGCCTCATATTTTTGAGCAGTTGCGACGTTTATCGCGCGCACGCGGTCTTGCACCGAGCGACCGATGATCCAGTCCAAGCCACTCCGTTGACCGAGGAATCGCCGTTGCGCACCAATGTTTATCCCTATCGGAAGTACGCCTCCGGACCGGAGGACTGGCGGTATGATTACGATAAAATTCCGGTAGAAAGAATGTTGCTAGCTCAACCTGGATTGAATACAACGGTTTTCAGGTTGCCGGCAGTTCATGGTCCATGGGATTATCAGCTACGGGTATGGGAGCATCTGAGAAAAATGGAGCCCGGGCGAAAAGTGATTTTGTTACCCGAGGCCTTCAGCAATTGGTTTTGGGGACGGGGCTACGTCGAAAATATCGCCGCAGCGATCGGTCATTTCCTCAGCAAAAAACCGGCGTCCTCGGGTGTTTTTAATCTAAGCGATCCGGTTGCCCTTTCGCAGAAGGAATGGGTCGAACAGATTGCGGCGATTGCCGGTTGGACGGGAGAGATCATGATTGTTCCAGACGAACAGTTGCCAGATCCGCTTCGGCCTCCGTACAACTTCGTTCAAAATTGGACTATCGATGCAAGCCGTTTTCGCGAGATGGCGGGATTCAGCCAACCCTTTACGCTCGAGGAATCACTCGAGAGGACGATCGCATGGCATCGAGCACATCAACTGACGATTTCAGCCGAACAGGTGGAACGTTGGCAGCAAGAGGATGACGCTGAACACAGATGGTTGGCCCGGAGCTAAGCTGGATGCCCTGGTGTTCCCGGCGGTGGCGGCGATGACGGCGTTTCCTAAGTGACGCGGTATGCTCGATTACAACACTAAGTTTGATCGGCGAGAGTCAACCAAGGTCTTGGACGAGGATGAGATCCATGAACTGGTCCGTTCGCATCTTGGCTCGGGAATCGAGTCTGTCTCGGTGCTCGCCGGCGGCTTTGTTAATTCGAACTACCGGCTTGTGCTCCGAGATCGCACTTCTCTCGTTTTGAGGGTCGCTGCGAGACCCGCTGATTTAAAGAAGGAGCTAAGAGTTCTGAAACATGTGCAGGGCGCTGTTCCGGTTCCGGCCGTCGTTGCTGAAGATTTTTCCGGACCGCGTCCGTTTGCTTTGCTCGAATTTATTGAGGGCAGGCTGCTTTCCGATAGCCTGAGCTCACTCGATGCTGCCGATCTGAGCCGAGTTGTGTTTGAGGCCGGAATCTCTCTCCAAGCCATTCATTCATTCGATTCGGGGAAGGCCGGCTTCTTTGACGAAAATTTCGAATTCAATCCGGCCTTTGAGAATTTCGGCGGCGGTCTCTACGAATATATCTGTTCAAGTCTCGCGTCTGGGCGGGTTCGGGAACGGCTCGGGGAAACTCTAACTGCGTGCGCGCTGGAGTACGTGCAGGACAATCGAGACGAGTACTGGTCGATTCCCGATTCCACACGCCTGATTCATTGCGATTACAACCTGAAAAACATTCTGATCCGGAAAGTGGGCTCCGTTTGGAAAGTGGCCGGAGTCTTGGATTGGGAGTTCGCTATTGCGGGTTCTCCTTTGGTTGACATCGGAAATTTCTTGCGGTTCGAGGATGAATTACCGCCGGGATTTAGTGGTTCCTTTATTAAGGGTTATCTTTCAAACTCGATCGGCTTGCCGGGCAATTGGAGGAAGGTCGCACGGCTTCTCGACCTAGCCTCGATGGTGAATTTCTTGGATAACGCGGAAGAAACTCCCAAGTCTTTTCGAACAGCGGTCTCGGTGATTGCGAACACGGTAGAATCAGGGCAAGGCAGCACAGGTACAGACCGCTGTTCCGGGTAGAAGCCAATATTTACCAGTTCCGAACTTATCATCAATACGGCGTTCGAACCGACTTCTTCCGCCCTTTCAGGGCGGGTCCCTGTCTGGGTTGTACCTGGGGTTAAAACCAGGTTAAAACCCCAGGCTGAGTCCTTTAATCCCTTCGGGATAACTCTAGAATCCGAAATTACTGATTACTGAGTGAGTGATTACTGATTACTTTCCCGGCCATGGATCTCATCTTCAGGCGCGCAAACCTTCCGGATGGTCGAACGAATGTTGACGTTGGCATCGAGGGCCAAACCATCACCGCGGTTGCAGAGAATCTGACGGCTACCGCTCCCATCGAAGTGGACGCGAAAGGTAAATTGCTGTCTCCCCCTTTTGTCGATGCTCATTTTCATCTGGATGCGGCGCTGTCACTTGGTCTGCCCCGTTTGAATCGTTCGGGAACTCTTCTCGAAGGGATCGCACTCTGGGGTGAGCTAAAGCCCGAGTTGACCCATCAAGCGGTGGCAGCGAGGGCGTTGGCTTACTGCGATATGGCCGTTACCCAGGGATTACTGGCCATTCGTAGTCATGTTGATGTTTGTGATGATCGTCTTTTAGCAGTGGAAGCCCTGCTCCAAGTAAAGAAACAGGTGGCGGATTATCTGGACCTACAACTGGTCGCTTTTCCTCAAGACGGTTTGTACCGGTCCGCCACCGCCGAGAAAAATCTTTTGCGGGCTTTGGACCTGGGAGTTGATGTCGTCGGCGGGATCCCGCATTTCGAGCGGACCATGACTGACGGCGCAGCCTCAGTGAAACGGCTCTGCGAGATTGCGGCGGAACGGGGATTACTCGTAGACATGCATTGCGACGAATCGGATGATCCGCACTCGCGCCATATTGAAACTCTAGCTGCTGAGACCAAACGCCTTGGAATGCGCAACCGGGTAGCCGGTTCTCACCTGACGTCAATGCATTCCATGGACAACTACTACGTCTCGAAGCTCATTCCGTTGATGGCGGAGTCCGGTGTCGCCGCCGTGGCGAACCCATTGATCAACATCACGCTCCAGGGGCGCCACGATACCTATCCGAAACGACGTGGATTGACTCGGGTCCCGGAATTGATGGCAGCCGGTGTGCCGGTCGCTTTCGGTCACGATTGCGTGATGGACCCTTGGTACTCATTTGGCTCCGGTGACATGCTGGAAGTCGCCCATATGGGAGTGCATGCCTGTCAGATGACATCGCTGGCTGCGATTCAATCTTGCTATGAGGCCGTAACCGTTAACGCCGCCAATATCCTGCATCTGGACAAATATGGGATTGCTGAAGGCAATTGGGCAGACGTGGTTTTATTGCAAGCGGCCGATCCGTTTGAAGCCATCCGTTTAAAAGCGACCCGGCTGATGGTCGTACGGCGGGGGAAAATCGTAGCGCGAAGCGCTGAAAGAACCGCTGAGTTGGAGCTACCGGGCCGGCCGAGCAAGGTATCGCTGAACTTCGTGCCGGGATCGGTGACGGGTTAAGAGGGGTGGCGTTAGCAGTTAGCAGTTAGCAGTTAGCAGTTAGCAGTCAGCAGTCAGCAGCTAGCAGTTAGCAGTTAGCGGTTAGCGGTTAGCGGTTAGCGGTTAGCGGTCGGGGTGGAGAACGTTGGGCGTGTCCACGAATGGGACCTATTGGACACATGGGACTTATGGGACGATGGCGGTGCGCGCCAAAAAATGGAAGTCTTGTGCTATGGGTAGCTCGATCCACGCTGGAATTGAGGACGGGAGGACGATTTTCAGGGATCGGCTGCCAACCGTAAATGGTCGCCACCCGACAACCACTAACTGCTAACTGCTCACTGCATTCGGGAGCGAAAGCTGAACGCAACGATGAGTACGATTATAGGTAAGATTGGCGCAAAGGGAGACCAGATGTGCGTTGCGATCATTACGGCCTGGGCGATCACGAACATCACCAGATAAAGATAGAGGCCCCACAAACGCATTCGCCACAGTCCGATGAACGAGACAATGCCGACTATCGCGCTGAGGCCTACAAAGGGGGGATACCAAGCGCCTATGTCGGAGGCGAAGTGGGAAAAAAGGATGGGGATGGTAAATAAGGCGCCGATAAAACCGATGACGCAAATAACGGTAATAATGACAGGCCGTTTATTGGTGGGCTGAGAGGGTGTGGCGGGCTGAGAGGGTGCTTCGCTCATAGTTTCTCATAGGGGGTCGAAATCAGGTGGGGCCGGTGCGGCATCCTGAAAGCTTCGTTCCGGTGTGTCGAGTTTTTTCCGTCAGAATCAAATGGTTAGTCAGCGAGTTGCCCGGTCGCCCTTCCGAACGTGCGGCACATGCATATTCTTGAAGATACAGGGGTAATGAGGGGCATGAAATAACTTGGCGGTGAGGACATGGCGTTCGCGCTGTAACCAATAAAAAACACCCACGGCGGCGAGTCCGCCCAAGGGCGGAGCGATCCAATACAGCCATTGAAAATTCCAGAACCATTTAACAAACGAGGGGCCGAAGCTTCGGGCGGGATTCAGGCTGGTGCCGGAGATTGGCCCGCCTAACCATACGAGGGCCGCCACCAGTAACCAGGTCATGAGCGGCGTCCAACGCATTAGCCGTTTTTCGCTCAGAAAAATGAAGATGGCGAACACCAGGGCGAATGTCATGCCAAACTCAGCCAGAAAAACAAACCAGACGGGAAAGCCTTGGCCGGGTGCGGTTATGCCGTAGTGAATATTTGCCGCGTGAACTCCCCACACGCCAACGAGTAGCCAGGCGCCCACCAATCCGCCAAGGAATTGGCCAATCAGATAACCGGCCAAATCCTTCCCATGCATTTTTCCGCGCGCAAAAAAGGCGAGCGAAACCGAAGGATTAATATGCGCGCCACTTAATTTTCCCAGCGGTGAAATTGCGAATAGCGAACCGCTCCCAGCGAAAATCAGACCAGTTACCAACAAACGTAAACTGGGCGAAGGAAGAAGGTGCGCAATCGGGAAATCCGGACTGAAATTGATGACCCCAGCACTGAGTCCCACAAAAACATTGAACCCGGTCCCGCAGGCTTCCGCGGTGTATTCGGACCAGTTGAGGGTGATGGTGCGCCGTTTGTCCATGGGTGTTAGAGGTGAGAGGTGGTCACGAAAGTAATCAGTAATCAGTGAGTCAGTAATCAGTACAGGAAGCCGGCTGCGCCGGCCTGCAAAGCAAAGACTGATTACTGACCTACTGATTACTGATTACTTTTGTGGCCACCCCTTGAGTGTCATTTCGCTGCCCTATTGTCTTTTCCAAATAGACGTTGCGCTTGCTTGAGTATCCACGAACTGGTCCGAGCCTTCGAATCGGTAATTTCCCTGGGCTGATAACAGGCCGCTGGTCAGGGTGTAAATGCCGTTAGCAGCCTTGAGAGTGCCTGTTTGGGTTCGGGTCAGATGAAGAACGTAAGTTTTATCAGTTTTGAACTCTAATGTTCCCGGAGTGTACAAGAAGACGATGTGAGATCCGGTGACAAAAGTGAGTAGTGGCGTTTTCCAGAAGCCGACTAAAGACTCGGGATTGCCGTCTGCTTTGCGCACCCAGCGAGTGGGATAACTAGAAAACCCAGTGAGATCGAGAAGTCCGTCTCCCGGGACGGCGGTAACCAACGGGATCGCTGCCGTGGCCACGCTAAGTTTGTATTGGTACCGGTCTGAATGTCGGGTTCGATTGGAGATCAGTGTGAGATAGCCGCGTGCGAATGAGTAAGTGCCAGTGTCTTCTGGTTCGTCACGGATCTCGATCAGGCCGGTGCCAGTAATATTCAGCTGGTGGACCGATTGAGTATTCGTGAGGGCGGCCATAGCGATATTACCGACCGGTGTTCCGGCAAATAGCTCTGTTAGCGGGGTGGCGCGAGCATCATCGAACCATTCGTTCCAAGTCCCGGCCAACAGCGGAAGATCGTTGTCGGAAGCGGGCTGGGTTAACGCGGGGGTAGGGGTGGAAAGCGCCGGTGTAACCGTTTGTACCGGTGGTATAACCGAAGTCTGCGGTACGACTGTGGATTGGGGAGGCGGTGACTGTTGGGCAATTCTCGGTGGCTTGGGGTTCCATGGGATGACCATCGCAAGGAAGAGACCCAGGATGGTGGTAAACATGATCGTGACCACCGAAACTCCAAGTAGCAACGTGAGGCCATGGCGTTGCCACCATGGAGCTATGGGCGTCTTCGCGCGCGCGAACGGGACTTGAGTGCCAAAAACGATCTGATGGATCGTTCTAGTCAGGTTTTCCAGATGGTTCTCAAAAGGAGGCGGAAAAGCGTCCATCCAGTGAGAAGTACTGAGAAAGAACTCGAGAGAACGAGCAGGCATCACATTCTCCAGCCGCACTGGGATGATAACGATCGATCGATTGACCGCCCGTTCCACTTCGCGTCTGATTTGGGGCGAACTGTTTGCCTGCTTAGAGAGCAACAAGAGCATGATCCTGGTTTGTTCGATCGCGGTGATGATCGATTCGCCCCAGTCTGAACCCGGCCGGATATCGCGCGGCGCGATCCAGCACTTAATGCCTCCTGCCTCGAGAAGGGCGCAAGCGGCGTCAGCGGCCCGCTTGTCTGCTGAAGAATGACTGATGAACACGTCGTGGGACATGTATTCTAGGAGTAGTGGAGTAATGGAGTAGTGGAGTAATGGGTGAGAGCGCGGGTTTGCTGAGGATCTCCACTCCTGCATTCTGGCTCCTGGCTCCTTCTGTTAATGTTACCCGGCGTGTGCTCGTTTGGTTGCTAGAGCGTTCCATTTTCCGACTAAGCGGCGCAGCCCTGAGTCGAGATCCCAATCCTTTAAATCGCCGAAAGTAAACCAGCGCAGTTCCTTGCTCTCAGCGCTGGTTTTGGTCTCAGTAGCCTCCGGCGCGATGAGCACGTAACGCACGTCGTAATGGAAATGGATGGGCTCATGCGCGTGAGCTGGGATCTCGTGGATATCAAGATCGAAAGGGCGCGCGGAGGCTACAACTAACCCGTCAATGCCTGATTCCTCAAGTGCTTCGCGGCGCGCAACCGAGAGCACGTCTTCCTCTCCGTCGCAGTGGCCTCCGAACTGTAGCCACCGATCGAGTTTGCGATGATGATTGAGCAAGACCTTGCTTCCGTTGGCGCTGACCACCAGGGCGCTGCCGGTAAAATGAGCCGGAAATGCGTCCCTGTGAAAGCAGTCTCGGCGTGTGTCGAGTAACTCCAGCATCCGCTGGCGACAGGAAGCCTCCTCCGGACAATCGGAGAGGTCGAGAGCCAATAATGTGTTCCTAAGCTCAATGCGATCTGTCCCCATGTTGGTATTGCTATTAGCACAATGAGGCGAATCGGCGAGTGGCCGAAGAGGGGAAGGGGCGATGCGGCGATACGGCGATACGGCGAATGGGCGAATGGGCGAATGGGCGAATGGGCGAATGGGCGATACGGCGAAGGGGGCGACAGATTCAAACAGAGGGGGATGACAAGCTCCGTAGGAGCAAAATCTTTATAGCAACGGCAATCTAATACGCGATCAGCCTCCTTCGCTTCGCTACGGCGCGCCTGACTGATTAATTGGGCGCGACGAAGCCTTGGCGGAGTCGGCTCCTACGGAGATACGTCCGGTTTTTTGGCCACGAGCTATAAATATCTGACTCCTACGGAGCCGCTTTAATCCACCAAGCGCCCAAACGCCGAACGCCCGAACGCCAAACGCCAAACGCCAAACGGGAATAATTCGTGCGCACCGGTGTTCTAAGGGGTAGAACTACGACGGGTCTTATGAGCAGAAAATTTTATGTCTCCTTCAGCATTGCGGTAGCCGGAATCCTTTGTTTCGCGGGACCTCTGTACCAAGCAAGGGCAGCCACGACCGCAGCTCCAGAATGGCAGCTAAACGATCCCGACGGTAAATCGGTGAAGCTTTCCGACTTTAAAGGAAAAGTTGTGATCTTAGATTTTTGGGCCACGTGGTGCCCACCATGCCGCGCCGAGATTCCAGGCTTTATTGCATTACAGAAACAGTATGCCGGCCAAGGATTGACCGTGGTCGGCGTTTCTCTGGATACTGATGGAGCATCTGTTGTGAAATCCTTTATGAAGCGGGTGGGAATGAATTATCCGGTCGTGATTGGTGACGAAAAAATCGCAGCCAACTATGGCGGGATTAGCGCTATCCCGACAACGTTCGTGCTAGATCGCAACGGCAATATAGTGACTTCTCATCAAGGCTTCGCCAGCCAAGTGGTTTTCGAGTCCGAGATTCGACCGCTACTCGAACAGAAATAACGGCTGTTGCGAGCGCGGCGTGTACGGTAGGGCGAAAAATTGGTGGGGCGAGGCTCCCGAATGTCATGGTGGTTTTCGCAACGCCCTGATTTTGTCTGAACGACCGTGGGCAAGGGCGGTGGGCGGGCCGAGCCGAGATTTTTATCCAGCGTTTGTGCGGTCGGGTTGGGTGTTGGCACACCGGAGACCCAACGGCTCGGCAGGTCTATGGACTGGCACGGGGTTCGAAAGACACAAACCTGCAGCCTTGTGAAAACTGCTTCGCCGTTCAGGAGCCTCGCCCCACCAAGTTGATCGTCGGCTTGCCGATGTACACGGCTCACGCTTTGCGGAACAAACGCGCCGAATTAAGGATAAACATCAGCTCTGAACCTACATGAATGAGCGCAGCGACGATGGGGGCTAAGAATCCGAGGAACGCCAGGACGATGCCCAGTGTGTCGACTGCAATCGTGCCCCAGAAATTGAACATGATCACTCGGTAACATCTTCTGGCGATACGAAATACTTCTCCCAGACGAGATAGATCCGCGGTCATCAACGTGACGTCCGCTGTCTCTAGCGCTACATCGGTTCCTCCTCCCATGGCGATGCCGACCGTTGCCTCGGCTAACGCAGGCGCATCGTTTATTCCATCTCCGACCATGGCGACTTTGTGGCCTTGTCCTATTAGTTCCCGAATTTTTGCCAACTTCTGTTCCGGCAAGAGATCACCCTTTGCCTCATCGACACCGAGCTGCTGTCCGATCGTGGACGCAATGCCGTCACTATCTCCGGTTAACAACAGAGTCCGATACCCTTGGGCTTTGAGCTCAGCGATCGCATGAATCGCTTCAGCCCGGAGCCGGTCAGCCAACGAAATCGTTCCAAGCAGGGTTTTATCGCGTCCGACATAAACGAGCGATTCTCCTGGGATGAGGGGCTGCAACCGGCTTTGAGCGTGCTGTATCTGGATCCCGTTTTCTTCCAGAAATGCGGCGGTGCCAACCGTGATCGTACTTGCACCGTCTCGGCATGACAGACCTTTGCCCGGAACATAGTGAAGATCCGAATATGGCCGCAGAGACAGGTTTCGTCCTTTCGCGGCTCGTATGATCGCTTCTCCGAGCGGATGCTCGGAATGTTGCTCGGCGATGGCGGCATTCAGCAAGACCGTTCCGGTGTACTGCTAGCGCCTTGAACCTCGGTTACTTCGGGTACGCCAAGGGTCAAAGTCCCGGTTTTATCCAGAACAATGGTGTCGATCTCAGCAAGCTTTTCGAGATAGAGCCCGCCCTTAACAATAATGCCGCGGCGGGCAGCACTCCCGATTCCGGCCAAAATGGCGAGCGGGGTACCAGCGGCCACACCGCACGCCCCAGCAACGATAATTACCGCAATCGTCGCGGTGAGGTTGCGGGTAACGATAAAAGTAAGAACGGCAGCGCCAAACGCGAAATAGACCAGACCCGCCGCCAGCCGATCCGCTACCCGTTCGACCGGCGCCTTCGACTTCTCTGCCTCTTCCACAACCTGAATGATTTTGCCGAAGGTTGTATCACGTCCGACGCGTTGGACCCGGACTTCCAACACTCCGTTCTTGTTAATGGTTCCCGCGAGAACGCCGTTTTGTTCGACTTTCTCTACCGGCAGCGATTCCCCGGTGATCGAAGATTGATCAACGAAACTTGTGCCTTTGATCACGATTCCGTCGACTGGTATTCGCTCGCCCGGGCGGATGACGATGGTTTCTCCGGGCGAGAGCGCGTCGGCAGCCAACTGCAGCTCCTGTCCGTCCCGTCGAACGGTGACCTGACGCGGAAGCGCATCAATCAGCTTTTCAATCGCTTTTCGTCCTCCGCCAACCGTGTAGCCTTCCAGCAGTTCAGCGAACAGAACAAAAAACGCGATCACAATTGCAGTAAAAAATTGGCCGATGATTAACGCAGCGACCAAGGCGATGGTCATGGAAAGCTCCATGATGCGCCGTTTCAGCAAGTTTTCCCAGGCCTCTTTGTAAATTGGGAAACCGCCAATGATCGTGCCGGCGAAGGCCAACCAATCCCGGCCCATGAAAGCGCGCCACCAACCGGTGAGGCTAGCGATGACGATGAGAGCCATCAGACCCAACCGCACGTATTCGGCCCACCCGGAGGCGTGGTCGTGGGCATGATCATGATGATCGTGATGCTGGTGCTCATGCTCATGCTCATGCTCATCATGGTCATGCTCGCGGTCATGCCGATGATGATTTTGTGCTGGAACGTTGTCTGCTACTTCGGGTTTCATGGACGTAGATTTTGCGGACGAACTAGCGAGCGGAGTTGAGCGCTAGGAGTCTCCTTTTTCTTTGCGATCTTTGCGTTCTCTTGCGGCAAATTATTTTCGGCGATTGGCTATCGGCCGTTATTTGAGATAGCGCTTGATGACCTCGATTAATTCGTCGCCCGCAGCGACCTGCGAGTTAGTCGATTTTTCCGTTAATACGTGCTGGCGAACATGGCCCTCGAGGATTTCGGCCATCAGTGCATTCAAGGCGCCCCGGCACGCAGCTAAGGTAAGAAGCAGCTCACCACAGTCGTGATTCTCCTCCAGCGCGCGCTCGATACCATTGATCTGGCCGCGGATCCGGCTGACTCTGGCCAAAAGTTTTTTCTTGTGTTGGATAACGTGAGCCATGTGGACGAATAGGCTACCCCAGTAGGGTATATGCTGCAAGCTAGCCGCGAAACGTTTACCGCGACGGTTTTCGGTGGTCTGAAAAATTTTAGCCAAGTTCCGCAGGCGCCAGGTTGGAAAAAATTGAACAGGCGAGGGCCGTGTCCCGTAGGGACGAGATGATAGTAGCCAGGCCACGAAGTGCCTGGGATACGTAGAAAAACAATTCCGTCCAGTAGGGTACGGTATGATGTGTTGGCCCGAGCTTTGCCATTTCGCCAAGGCTCTGCTGCAGTCGAACGATGGTCGACGCAGCGGATAATTCCGCATGCCGTACCCTACGGGACGGGTTCGCTTTTGCGCCTGTTCCAGGCATTTCATGCCTGGCTACTGTCATCTCGTCCCTACGGGACCCTTCAAGGCTGCTTGATTTTCTTAACCTAAATCCACGATTTGATTTAGATTTTATTATGAAATGCTTAGGACAGTTATTATTTGAAACCATGTCGCCAAGAGCGATACAGTGAGGACGATTTATGGCTAAAAGCGCGACCCAGGCTACCAACTCTCCTAGCGGAGTATCTGAGCGAAACGGTGTCGGCGCGGTGATTAGCGGGAAGAACCTGACCCTGAAGTCCGTCGCCGATCTGCTCGAGTCCAAGGCGCAATTGGAGCTGGATGTCGAGGCTCTTGAGGCGGTCAAACGTTCGCGGGCGGTCGTGGAGACACGAGCAACGGGTGAAAAGGCGCTCTACGGGATTAACACGGGGTTTGGTGTACTCGCGCATGAACGTATTCCGGCCAAAGATTTAGAACGGTTGCAGCAAAACCTGATACTTAGTCACGCGGTCGGCGCTGGGGACGAAGTGCCGGCCGAGATCGTAGCGCTGATGCTGCTATTCAAGGTGAACGGATTGGCGGTTGGGCTCTCGGGTGTAAGGCCGCTGATCATCGAGTATCTGATTCGATTCTATAACGAAGGCGTTTGTCCCATTGTTTATACCAAGGGATCTTTGGGGGCTTCGGGTGATTTGGCGCCCTTGGCGCATCTCACCTTACCATTGATCGGCATGGGTGAAGTGTACCGGGGTCAGGTGAGGATACCCGCAGGACAAGCCCTAAAGGAGCTCGGTCTTGCTCCGCTGAAGCTGGAGCCTAAAGAAGGTCTTGCTCTCATCAATGGTACCCAATTCATGACAGCTTATGCCGTCCATTGCCTGCTGCGCATTCAGCAATTGCTGGTGACCGCGGATGTTGTTGCCGCCATGACGCTGGAGTCAATCAGAGGCAGCGCGGCACCGTTCGACCCGAGAATTCATGAGGCCCGCCCGCATCCCGGACAAAAGAAAGTGGCTGCCAGAATGCGGCAGCTCTTACGCGGCTCCCAGATATTGCCTTCTCATATCGATTGCCCAAAGGTCCAGGATCCTTACTCGATTCGTTGTGTGCCCCAGGTTCATGGAGCAGCCTGGGAGTCATTCGAGCATGCCAGGCAGGTAACCGAGCGAGAGTTAAATTCGGCTACGGACAATCCGCTGGTGTTTGCCGATGGCGACATTGTGAGCGGTGGTAACTTCCATGGTCAAATACTGGCCTTTATTTTGGATTACCTAGCGATCGCGGCCGCAGAGATGGCGTCTATTTCCGAGCGCCGCCTATTCTTGTTACTGGGAGGAGACACGCTGGGTGACATCAAATTGCCGAAACTTTTGATGAAAGATACCGGTCTTAACTCCGGGTTTATGTTGCCTCAATATCTGGCGGCAGCATTGGTGTCGGAAAATAAAATACTGGCTCACCCGGCCTCGGTTGACTCCATCCCCAGCTCACTAGGTCAAGAGGACCATGTTTCGATGGGTGCAACGGCGGCAACGAAACTTCTAGAGATAGTTAAGAATGCTGAAACCGTGCTCGCGATCGAACTGATGAGCGCGGCTCAAGCGCTGGACTTCATACATCCGCTTAAAGCAGGCGAAGGCATTGAAGCCGCGCACGCGGAGTTTCGTAAGTATATTTCCTTCGCCGAATCGGATCGTCTGTTTCACGACGATATTCAGGTCGCGCTAGGAATTATCCGGTCCGGTAAGATAGTGAAAGCAGCCGAATCGGCTGTAGGAGTCCTATAGGCGCGAAGTGAGGTGAGCGGTCCAGGAAGGGGCGGGCCGCGCTACCGCTATGGACTGATCTGGTAAGGCGTGGCGTCGCCGTTCGTTCCGCCGCTGGCTGTGGCTCCGTAAACATGTTGTCTGGGCCTACCACCAAAGCCAGGAAACACAAACGACCTCCTCTCTTGTAGGGCCTCTGGCTGGTACGAAAATTCTCAAGATTTCTGCGTATGTTCCATTCGATTCCTCCATCTTCCCTTTGCAAGAGGCGGGTACCGAATCTCCCTCATTTGCCAGTTACTAGCCTCACCTAAATATGCGACAGCCAATATGCGAACGGTCTATTCGAGGCCGATTTTTGTTTACTTTGGCCACTACACTACTCGTTATGGCCTCGTTCACTGCGGGCGGACAGGGCGCAGTAGAATTACCTCGCCTCGCGGCGCCAGTAAATACAGTCGTCGCGACAGTGCCGATTTTTGATGGTCTTCTCGAGGGGTTGGCGGTTAGTCCGGATAGCAAATTCGTCTATGTAGCAAGCTATTTCTCCAACTCGATCAGCGTCATCGATGCCGCGACAAATCAGGTGGGGGTTACCCGGTTAGTAGCGGGTAATGGTCCCCAGCAAATGGCGTTTTCTCCGATTGGTACGCAGCTCTACATCGTCAATATCGTTGTCGACATCTTTAACGGTATCTTTTATCCGACCGGCTCTGGTGCCGGTGCCTTATCGCTGATCAGTGGTCCTCCGACGTGCCAGGGGGCCTTTACCAAGACTATCCAGGGCTTAGGCGGATACCCGACCGCTCTGGCAATCGCTAAGGACGGCAAAAAGATCTACGTTCCCGATTTTGAATCTGGGGTCGTTTCAGTGGTTAAAACCAGCAGCAACACCGTGTTGCCCCTGCAAATTCAGGCTGGCCGGGGCCCGGACGCTGTCGCAATCACGCCGGATGGAACATTCCTCTATATCGCAAATTACTACGATAATTCGGTTACCGTAGTTGCAACGGTGACTCAGAACGTGGTGGGGTCGCCGATTAAGGTGGGAACGAATCCGGAGAATATCGTAATCACTCCCGATGGTAAGCAAGCATACGTCACGAACGGGGATGGCACAGTATCGGTCATTAGGACAGCCTCAAATACCGTGCGTGCGAGCATCTCGCTAGGCGGCCAAAATAACCGGCAGTTCGGTTTGCAGAGTGCAATTACCCCGGATGGCAAATACCTCTATGCCCCATGCGAGGATGTTTACACCGTTGTGGTAATCAGCACGCAAACTAACGCTGTCGTAGGAACGCCGATCAGTGTTGGCGGTGTGCCGACGTTAGTAGCCATAGCTGACAATGGAAAACATGCGTACGTCGTTAACTCCTTTGATAATTCCGTTTCAGTGATCAGTATCACCGGTGGTTAAACCCGAAAGGGTACACAGTCTTATTGCACGTCAGCTTCTTTTTTCGACCTCATGAAACGAAAGCGATTATCATTTGCTGGCCAACTAGGCGTTTTGGCAGGATGCTGCTGGCTCAACCTCCTCCTTGTTGCTCATCTCCGAGCCCAGACCTACAACGCGGAGTCCGATTTTTCACTAACCAGCAATCCGAACGGCGTCTGGAGCTACGGCACCTTAAGCAGTCTATATGGAGGTACCTTCACACCGTTCACCCGAAGCATCACAAACTTAGATTTTAATGGCGAAAACCGCTGGGATAACAACGGAACGTTCCCGAACAGTGCGTTTGTGGCGCAAATCGCGCCTGGTTATAACGCAAACTTCTTCGCTCCTAATCAGCTCCATCTTGACGGCGAAGATCTCGTCAGCGACGTGCGCTGGACCGCGCCGGCCACTGGCACCTATAACATTGCCGGCTACTTCCAGGCCGCCCCGGGGAACGAAGGAGTCACCGTGAGTATTATTCAGGATTTTGGGACCGTGCTGTTCACAACGGGCGATTTTAGTGTGTTCAACTATCCGCTGCAGGTGTTCAACTTTTCGAAGGTCAAACTCTCGGCTGGGGCCGTACTTGATTTCGTTGAAGGCGCAGGGCAACCGAGCGAAGACGGAACCGGCTTGGCGCTGGCAATCACAAAAGTCGAAACCGGCCCAAACACGGTTTTCGCCACCATACCAGTCGGGATAAATCCCCAAGGGTTGGCCGTTAGTTCCGACAGCACGTTCGTTTTCGTAGCGGATTACGGCGGTGGCAACGGTAACGGCGTCTCGATTCTCAACGCTCAAACCGGACAGTTAGCTGGAACCACCCTTAATGTCGGTGGCCAAGGTCCAATCGAGGTTGCGGTAACCCCTAACGGGAAGTTTTTGTATGTCTCGAACTTTAATAGCAACCACAACATTAACACGGTGTCTGCAATTCCGACGGGTAATATCGCCTTCACGACCGTGATCTCAGGGCCAGGGCTGAATGGGCCATTCGGAATCGCGGTTACGCCGGATGGAACCCAGGTTTATGTCGCGAATAACCTAAGCAACACCGTATCGGTGATTGAGACCAGCAACAATCAGTTGTCGCCGACGGCGATCACGGTTGGCAATCAGCCCGCCTACGTGGCCTTCACGCCTAACGGTCAGCAAGCTTTAGTTAGCAATTCCAAAGATAACACGGTGTCGGTTATAAATGTGACCAGCCAGACGGTCGGGGAGACTATCACGGTGGGGACCTCACCCCAAGGCATCGCGATCTTGCCAAACGGCAACACAGCCTATGTTAACACCGGCGCGGCCATTTCTGTAATTGATATCGCGACCAAGCAAGTGACCAGCATCAACGTCGGCGGGAATACCGGCGCTAAGTCGGCGCTTACGCCTGATGGTAAATTTCTTTATGTACCCGTCGATGCTGCCTCAGGGCCCGGATCGGTCGTCATCATCAGTACCGCAACCGGAGCCGTTATCGGAAATCCGATCAGGGTGGGGCAACAGCCCGTCGCTGTCGCAATTTCGCCGGATGGTGAAAATGCCTACGTGACAAATTACGCCGATAGCACGGTTTCAGTGATTCAGATTACCACGAAGAAATAATCGGGCGCGCGGGGGTCGGTGAACGGCAACGCTAATAAAAATTCCCCTATGAAAACTACTACACTTGGTTGGTCGGGCCGGTGCACTGCGATTGCCCTCATCGTTCTCCAGCCGCTGATCGGTTGGCCTCTGTATACTCTGGCGGCAGAGGTTGCTCCAACAAATCCGGCGGTCAAGTCGCCGGCCTTGAAACCGCCGCCATCGTCCCCGGTCACGGAGTCGCAAGCGGTGGTTCAAGCGAATCGGACCGTGCCGAAGGTAGAATCTCCTTCCGGCTTCAATTTGGCGCAGAATCCGACGGACGAAGAAATTACCCAATGCGGGTTATTCAGCGAGCCGTTAGTGCCGATGAGCGGATCAGCCGAGAGAACAGATAATCAAGCGCTGTCATCGGCTCTGAATCAATACGCAACCCGGAGCGCGGCGGAGGATGTTTCGGCGTTGACGGGTTTTTGTGACCAATATCCGCAATCGCGCTGGCGCGTAGGGCTTTTTTATAACCTAGGGCAAATTTATTATTTCGAGGGTTATTATTCCAAGGCGTTGGCGGCCTGGGAACAAGCATGGGATGAGGGCAAGACCGCGAGCGAACCGGGCGCGATGGCGCTGGTAAACCAAGCCTTCGCGGAGTTAGGCCGGATGAACGCGCGACTGGGCCGGACCGCGCGGTTGGAAGGGCTTTTAAAAGAAGGCCAATCGCGGGAGTTTTTAGGCAGCTCGGCCCAGGAGGTTGTGGACATGAAGGACGCGTTAGCGTTGATGAGACATGACCCTGATCATTCGTTCCGGTGTGGACCTCTGGCGTTAGCCGAAATCCGGGCCAGCCAGCATATCGTGGATTCTGCGGGTGACCAAATGATCATGGCGGCGAAGTCAACCAGCCAAGGTTGTTCGCTCCTCCAGGTAGTAAACCTAGCGGAATCCGCCGGCATGAAATATCAGGCGGCAAAACGAGATCCTGGAGCGCTGCTGATTACTCCGGCGGTGGTGCACTGGAAGCTGGGTCACTATGCCGCTCTGGTGAAGCAAGATCAC
>JAFAIO010000550.1 GCA_019236675.1 Verrucomicrobiota bacterium | reverse complement strand
CTTCTCTTTCATCCTCTCGGCGTAGTCTCGATAGATTCGGCTGTCCTCTTCTTCGAGTGAAATCGCGAGAGCGAGCACTTCCCTTTCGCCCAAATCGCTGAATGATCTACTCACGTTAGGACGGTAACGATAAAGCAGGGAAAAGCTACCGCGAAGCGGTTACAGATAATAGCTCAGGGTAGGAGCAATTTGGGGAGGGCGCGCGTCCCCGCGCGCCGGGAAAACGTGCCAAGTCGTTAGATGTATTTCGTTGCTCGGTCAAAGAATACGTCCGGCTCCGCGGATCGCGGATCGCGAGGATCCGACGTCGCCCATGCCGGGAGGAAAGCGCCCAATTACAAAAGGCTATGTCGGACAGGCAGCGATCCCTCCCTTGCAATGCGCTCGTCGCCGGACCAGGGCCGAAAGCTTTCGGGCCTGGGCTGTTACGCTTTAGCCGCTTCGCGGCAGGTTCGTCCCAAAGTTTTTGTTAAATTCCGCATCGAACAGCTCGGACTGATTCGCGTAAAACGGATAACGCTCGCCATCGACAGGTGGCCGGTATCGCCAGTGCTTGTAGCCCCAGAGCCATTGTTCCGGATGCTGCCGAATGAACGGTTCAAATCTGTCCCAACAGGTCTGGGCGATTTGTTCTCGGCTAGCTGACGAGGAGAATTCGATAAAATCAAGAATATGAACCTTGTACCCTTTTGCGTCTGCCACGGTAATGAAAGGGAGAATCCGTTGTTTGGTTCGTTCCTGAAGCACCGTGTGCATCATGGTTGTGCGCATGCACAGTCCGAACGCGCGTAGTATCAGGCCGGGATCCGACATCTTCAGAGTTAAGTCAATGAGGATACCGACTGGGATTCCTCGCTTAAGCGCTTTGAAGAACCGAATCATCGATTGCTCCTGGGTCACGCTCTTCTGGCCGGATACTTCTCTGAACGCCTGGAACAGGGCGGTCAGGCGATCATTTTTGAACCGTTGCATCAAGATGTAACCATCGTAGCCACGGAAGCCGAACAAAGAGCTTCCCCATTCGAAATTGCCAAAGTGGACCGTGATCCCGATCACCGGCTGTTCCTGTTTCGTGCTGAGCATGGCCTCGAAGCGCTTTTCGTCCGCGAAACGGACAAACCGGTAAATGTTTTGCCGGTTTAGGCGAGGTGACCAAAACAATTCGAGAAAGCTTCGGCCGAATGCCTGAACAGACCTCCTGGCAATGCGCTCCCTCTCTTTAGGTGTGTATTGGTCACCAAACGCGGCCTTCAGATTGGCCAGAGCAACCAATCGACTGCGGCGATCCAGATGGTAAACCAACCAACCCAAGACGGCAGCCAGGCCGTGCAGCAGGCGCAGCGGCGCCAGCGGTATGATTCGGGCAAAGAGCGCTAAGAAGACATATTCGAGCCAGTAACGGATTTTCTTAAACATGCAAACTCTCGGCACCCTAAGAACAGCAAATAGCAGATAGCAAATAGCAAATGGGACCGCGAACCGCAGACAGGCCGCAGATTACTCTCTGGCTTTTTCTATGCCGTGAGTTTTCTTCTGAATGGGTCTAAGATCGTTCCGTGGCACAGGAGGCTGAGCTTCAACCAATTGAGATAACAGACCAGGAGGCGGGAATCCCGATCTTGGAGCGTCACGTCCGGATATGGCCCGGGCTGGTGGGGGAATGGGAGAGGATTGGTCCGATCGATCTAACGACCAAAGGTTATCCTGAGCACCGGCTGTCGCTGATTCTTGGTTCAAGCGACGCGACGATCCCATCGGGTCAGGTATTGCTTTCTCCGGCTTATACGCCGGCCAGCTATCGGTGGTCAGGGGAGATAGAGGTGATCAGTTTGCTGTTCACGCCGGAGTGGTTGTCCAGGATCGGAACGGAAATCGGAATCAAGCTGCCGAATCAACTCGAGTTGCGCGGATCGATCGAGGACGAGTTTTTAGCCGGGCTGCTCAGAACCTTTCAGAAGGAAGTGTTAAAGCCGGGGATCGGTAGCCGGTTACTGATCGATTCGCTCTCTCAAGCCTTAGCCGTCTATCTGCTTCGGCGCTATATGGGTCGGCAGCTGGTCAATGGGCAACCAGCGATGCTTCCGAAATGGCGAATTCGACGTGCCCAAGATTTCATCAGAGAAAATCTAACCAACGGAATCTCTTTGAAAGAAATCGCCGACGCAGCCGGCGATGTAAGTCCTTTCCATTTCTCGCGTTTGTTTAAGCAAGCGACCGGATTCTCGCCGTATCAATTTCTGATCGAATGTCGAGTGCTCACCGCGCAACAACTTCTCCGCGCCAAACGCGAACTGAGTCTGGGGGAGATCGCGTTTCGCTGCGGTTTCGCCGACCAAAGCGCCTTCACCCGTTGCTTTCGACAACGAACCGGACTGACGCCGAAGCAATACAGGGAAGGTTAGTGCAACAAGTCTCAGACTTGGTGCACTGACGAAATACGCAGGAATTAACAAAAAACCGCAAGGAACGACAAGTGGTTCTTCGGGGTTTGGACAATGCTGCGTCGCTATGAACACGACTCTGGATGATCTAAACATCACGTTACTTCAACACCCGTTGCACGCGAACACCGTAACCGCATATAACAACCGCGACCTGGATCACTGGGCGGACCTCTACCACAAGGAAGCAGTGTTGCTGGATTCGGTCGGGAAACAAGCGGCTGTCGGCCGTGACAAGATTCGCTTGGCGCTAGAACGCTTTCTGGCTCTCAACGGCGAGATGAAAATCGAGACCGTGTACGCGATAGAGTACGGCAATATAACCGTTCTCCGAGGGGTCATCGAGCTAGAGTACAAGGACGAAACCGGTACCCTGCAGAAGATGGTGACCGAGAGCATCGAGGTCGCTACTCTCGGCGCCGATGGCATCTGGCGGTTTAAGATAGATCACCCTTACGGCGCGTTACCCAGAACCGCGGAAACGCAGTCTTGAAGCACCCGTGGAGCGCTGCCTCGCTTGCGAGGCCGATGCGGTCGGAACCCTGGAGGGAACGACTTAGCGCGATCTTTTGCAGAATGCTGAGTACCGAGATGTTTGCCAGGCGACTTTCCTCTACAATCGATGCAGCTTTAGCCCAAACGGTGTGAATGACTTAAAGTCCGCCTGGTTAACTGTGGCCAATGCCGCTTCTGCGAGAATTGCCGTAGCGGCGATCATGGAGTCCAGGCGGTTTTTCCGCCTGGAATTCGTTTTTTGAAACAGCTCTCCAGCTAAATCGGCCTGGGCGCGTTCAAACGGCAGTATACCGCCGAGTATTAAGCGGTCGAGCGCGCGGAGTTGATCGTAAGAGATCGAGTAAGATCGAAACTCCGTCCAGGCAACAGCGGAAGTACCAATCGTATCGCCAGAAGCAATCAGGGGCCGCCAAAGGTTGGAGTGCTTGTGCGACGGATCGACGCTGGCGATCAAGAAGTTGGTATCAACGTGGATCATTTCTTACCGATGGCCCGTCTCTCCTCTCGGGCGGCATCTGTGGCCCGCTGTTGACGGATTTCTTTGCTCCACCGATTGCCTGTCCCGGGTGGATGCTCCGGATGTGAGTGCAGCCAATGAAGAGCCTCGACAGGTGTCATCGAAGAAAAATCAGCTGTTTTATCGGTTGGGAGATTTCTCTCGGCTGCTTCCAAAACCCTACGCAACGTTTCGGACTTTGATAAGCCCCAGCGTTTGGCCAAACGTTCGAGACGCTGCGCAGTCGCGAGATCAAATGCAACCGTGGTACGGACGGTTATTGTGGCCATAGTACATATTCGCTTATGCGCATAACATCCGTCAAAACCAAATAGCACAAGCCTCAATAGCTCGACGCGTCGCCTTTTCCGTCCTTCTTTTGTCCAACCCGCGCAGCTTTTAATTCCTGTTGAACGGCGGCAACGAAAATGCGGATGTCAGTAGAAATGGTGGCTAGATCGAAGTCACGAGCAAGTGTCTCTGCGGCCGTGGCTCCGCTACTGCAGTGGAGGCCAACAAATTTGCCTTTCTGCTTCGTGGTCGCACGAATGTGCTCGATTGCGTCAATCACCTTCGGTTCGGTGACCACGATCGAGGGCGTGAAGCCCATGGATAAGGTCAGATCGGCTGGCCCAATGTAGATGCCGTCGATTTCAGGTGCGTCTAAAATCTCCTCCAGATTTTTTACCGCAGTTTCGGTTTCGATCATAGCGAAAGTCACGATCTGGTCATTGGCAACTTCGCTATAGGACGGACCGAAAACATTTAGAGACCGTGTAGGACCAAATGAGCGCACCCCTCGTGGCGCGTAGCGAGCGTAAGAACCGAACTTTTCGGCTTCTTCACGGGTGTTGATCATCGGGCAAATGATTGCCTCAAAGCCCGCATCGAGCGCTTTCATCACCGGGATGGGATCGTTCCACGGGACGCGGCAGATCGTGGGGATCCCGGCGGCGGCAATCGCTTGCAGCATGGTCAAGGAGGTCTGGTAATCAATCAGACCATGCTGCAGATCGATCGTGAGGGCATCGAAGCCCTGCCGCGCAAGGAACTCAGCCACGATCGGACTTGGAGCCGAACAGAAACCGTTTATGATTTTTTCGCCGGCCTCAAGCCGCTGACGTAGCTGACCAAACGGAGAGAAGATGGACATTTTGTTCGCTCAAGCTAAACCTTGTCCGCCAAGTGGCCATGTGCGTCAACATACGAACCCGGAGCGCAGCGAGGCAACGCAAGATCTAGCGGTGGCGACCCCTGTCGGACTCGTCCCGCGGCCGCGGGAAGGCAGCGCTCCACTCTGCGAAAAAAGCTAATTGTGTATGAAAAGGATTCTTGTCATTCAACCGCTTCGCCCAGAGGGCCTGGAAATTTTTGATGCGCGAAAGGATGTCGCTTACAAAGTGGTAACTGATTCGTCCGAAAAAAACCTCCTGGTTAACGCTGCGGATGCGGATGCGATCGCAGTTCGTACCGCCGTCATCACGAAACGTGTCTTGGATGCCGCTCCGAGACTAAAGGTCATCTCACGTCATGGCGTCGGCTACGACAACATTCCGGTAAGCGCATGCACGGCTCGAGGTATTGCCGTTACTGTGGTCGGCGGGGTCAATGCGATTTCTGTGGCCGAGCACACCTGGTTCTTAATACTGGCTGCAGCGCGGAGCGGTGTCGAACTAGATACAGCAACCAGGCGCGGCGACTTTGGCATTAGAGAGCGTGTAACCGGTCTTGAGCTTAGCGGACGCAACCTTCTTATCATTGGCTTCGGGCGAGTCGGAAAACAAGTAGCAGCCAGAGCGCGCGCGTTCGGGATGAATATTTCTGTGTTCGATCCCTACTTACAAGGCGAGCTGCCAAAAGATGTGCGTCTATTTGCTTCGCTCGAAGGCGCGCTAAGAGAAGCTGACGTGGTTACGCTGCACACGCCACTCACCGACGAGACTAGAGCTCTTCTCTGCGAGCGCGAACTGTGGCTACTGCCAAAAGGCGCGATCCTCGTGAACGCTAGTCGCGGCGGCGTAGTCGATGAGGCTGCCTTGTTGGCCGCCGTGAGGTCGGGACATCTTCACGGTGCCGGTCTCGACACCTTCGAGATGGAGCCACTTCCGTCGGACTCTCCATTGCTTTCTGAGCCGCGGATCGTTCTCAGCCCTCATGCTGCAGCTATGACCGAAACCTCGCTGGTTGCGATGTCCGTAATGACGGCGAAAAATGCTCTGGCGGGTTTAGACGGAACGCTGGATCCAGAGTTGGTGGTAAATCCAAGCGTTCTGAAGATGGCACCATAATATTCCGCACTTGCTATGAACCGTGACGACATCCTTAAAATCGTTCAACCGCTGCTAGAGTGTCCGACTGCTCCGATGTTTGAGACTGCAGTCAGCGAGGAAATCCAGCGCCAACTCAGCGGCATCGAAGGATTAAAATTGCAGGTGGACGCCTCTGGCAATCTCATTGCTTGGTTTGGCCGCGATCGGCCGAAATACGTCTTTGTCGCACATATGGATCACCCCGGCTGGCAATTGCATCCCAACCGCCGCTTTCTAGGCACTGTTCCGCTAAACCTCCAAGACAAAGGGCAGGTGCAGGAATTCGGGGAGTTCGGGATGTGGGATCTACCTGCTTTCAGATTGGACGGCGACCGGCTTTATTCGCGGGCTTGCGATGATTTGATTGGTTGCGCGATCATTATAGCGATGTTGCGGACGTTGGCTCAAACCGGTTTTGGTGGATCGGTTGCGGGTGTTTTCACACGAGCTGAAGAGGTCGGTTTCATCGGCGCCATCCATCTGGCGAGATCGAAGCTGCTGCCGTCGGATGCTACCATCATTTCGCTCGAGACGAGTAAAGAGATGCCTCCCGCTAAAATGGGAGCGGGACCGATCATTCGCGTCGGAGATCTAACGTCGATTTTCGATCCGCAAACCGCGGACTTTTTTGTCGAGGTCGCCAAAAACGAAAAAATCGGGTTTCAGCGCTGTTTGATGCCCGGTGGAACTTGCGAGGCGACTGCATTTCAGCTTTACGGATATCGTTCAGCCGCGCTTTGTATTGCGCTCGGTAATTACCACAACTGCACGCCGGACGGTCGTATCGATTCAGAATTCATCGATCTCGGGGATCTTGACGGATTGATTGGGTTCTGCGTCGCGATTGTTGCGACGGAAGCAACCGCCGAAACCGCGCGGGAAGCACTGCGAAAGCGCTTAGAAGCGCGATTGGAGGAGTTTCCTTTGCGGTGACGGACGTGGGTCGGTCCCACCGTCTGGAGGGGAGCCGCTTTTGTAATGTGGCAGCTCTATAACGTGTCAGACAGCGGCTCCCGCGAACGTCTGCGGGTGTTATCGTAGCCCATAGCAGGGGAGCCGCTTTTGTAATGTGGCTAGCTCTGTAACGTGGCAGACAGCGGCTCCCGCGAACGTCTGCAGGTGTTATGGTAGCCCAGCGCCTGGAGGGGAGCCGCTTTTGTAACGTGGCAGCTCTATAACTTGGCAAACAGCGGCTCCCGCGAACGTCTGCAGGTGCGACCATTGCCCATCGCGTCTTTCGGAACGTCTCTCTTATCAAGACAAAATATTGATCGACGCTCGAAACGGCCAATCATCCGGATTCATGACTAATCCATGACGAACCGATTGTCTCGCACATAGAGCCGCTTCTGGACGTACTCGTCGCTGCTTCGGATTTTACCGATCCCAAAAACTTCGCTGCCAAATAAGCTTTTCATAAACGTCCGGGCAACCCCTAGAAACAAAGGACTTCCAAGTTGCAACCCAGGTCTCTAACCGATACCTCGCAAGGCCGCCCTCGCCGATGAACGCATGAATATGTTCAGGCGTTATCATATATCGGCCAACGGAGTAGTTACCGCATTTGGTCCAAGAGCGACGAATCAATTAATGTACCTATTCATGCGCCAAGATTTTCCTTCGGTTCTTAGTGCAGACGGTTATGAGCAGGATCAACGCCTCGCGATCCAACGTGTTAAGTGGCGTGGGTGTTTGCTGCACCCCAATATTATAACTTTATAATTGAGAGTTATAATAATCTGTCAATGGATCGAAGAAAATACACGTTCTGGGCGGTGGCGGCACCAGGAGACGTTTGCGGGAGCCGCTGCTGCGACGTTGCAGAGCTGCCAAGTTGCAAAAGCGGCTCCCCTCCAGGCGTTTTTGGCGATGGCGGCATCAGGAGACGTTTGCGGGAGCCGCTGCTGCCACTCTATAGAGCTGCCAAGTTGCAAGAGCGGCTCCCCTCCAGGCGTTTTTGGCGATGGCGGCATCAGGAGACGTTTGCGGGAGCCGCTGCTGCCACGTTACAGAGCTGCCAAGTTGCAAAAGCGGCTCCCCTCCAGGCGTTCTGGGCGATGGCGGCACGAGCAGACGCCTGCGGGAGTCGTGTAATCCCTTCGGGATAAGTTCTAGAAGACGAGAAGGTACGGTGATCCGCGTAACAACCTTGTCGAGGACGAGGACGAGAACGAACCCAGGAGTGCCCTTCACTTTCCCGGCGCTAACTGCGCCAATAATTCATCGAACCGAGGATCCTGCCGTAGTGGATCCCACAACGGAGATCTCTTTAATTGGCCGTAATAGATGCCATGTGGCGTTTTGGCAGAGGTTGCGAGTTGATTGAATGCCTGGTCGGTCTGGCCGGTCCAGGCGTAGACTACCGCGAGATTGGTAAGAACTGTGGGACCGTCCATGGCGTCTTTGGACACCGGCAATGTTTCTACCGCCTTTTGTCCTTCGGCAATCGCTTCCTCATTTCGCTTTAGCAAGGCGTCCACTACCGCCAGCGCGCTGAGCAACAGTGCATTATTGGGAGCTCCCTGCGACTTCTTGCTGAGCACGTCGCGACTCTGCTCAAACTCAGGTTTTAGCTCTTCGTTTTGTAACCTGGCGAGCAATATCGAATAGCAGCCGGCTGGGACCGGCACTGGCGCATAGCTGAAATCTGCGTTATCTTCGCCGCCCGCATTTTGCAGTTGTTCGATCAACTGTTTTGCGCGCGTCCAGTCTCGATCATACAAAGCAAGACTGAGGTTTAGAGACAAAGCCCCTCGGTCCGGCGCTGCTGAGGTCGGTGTTTGGTTAATGGTTTTCCGGAGACTATCGTCATTGCCGGTTTCCATAAAGGTCACGTACAATTCCTTTTCAATCTTGTATGCTTGTTCGTCTGGCACGAGTGCGATCAGTTTGTCGTAAGCTGCTGCGGCGGCGCGGAACTCCCGGAAGGTATACAACGTGTAGGCGAGGTCTATGATCGGATTGGCATTGCGCGGGTCGAGCTGGATCGCGGCCGCAAAGCCTTGTATTGCTCTATCGAAGTGCCCCTGGCGCCGGTCGATAAATGCCGGTAGCTCAATCGCATCGGTGCTGTTTGGCAGCTCTGGCTTCGCCATTGCCAGGTGGACACTGGCTCGGTCATAATCCCGGTAACAGAAGTAAAGATGATAGGCGTAGGTGAGATGCACATCGGCCAGGTCGGGCTGAAGACGGATCGCGGTCGCGATAGCGGCATCGGCAAAAGCCCGTCTGGTTGGAGAGGGGTCGTACGAGATATAAAGGAGGTCATGAGCACGAACGGCCGCGCAGTAGGCCAGAACAAAATTCGGGTCTAGCTGAACCGCTTGGTTGAGGAAACCGATCGATTCGAGGACCGTTTTTTCGAAATTAAACGCGTTCAAATCCGTGTTCGCAATGAGTTCATTAGCCCGAAGGTAAAGATCATATGCCGCTAGATTTTCGGTCGGTTTCCTTTCAATCATTTGCTGTTCGTTGGGCGTCAGCGTAGCGGTCAGTCGCCGAGCGATTGCTTCTGCAATTTCGCTTTGGATAGCAAAGATATCAGTCAGATCGCGCTCATAACTATCCGCCCAAATAGTGTTATCGTTGCGGGCATCGATTAGCTCGGTGGTGATCCTTACCCGGTTTGCGTTGCGGCGCACCACACCTTCCAGAATCGTCGCTACTCCAAGGGCGTTAGCGATCTGGCGGAGATCTCGCTTGGTGGCGGCCCGGTACTGCATCACTGAGGTCCGGCTGATCACTTTCAACTGAGCGATCTTGGCCAGGTGATTAAGGATCTCGTCCTGCATCCCATCCGCGAAATAGGCGTCATCCGTGTTCGCACTGATGCTTTCAAACGGAAGAACGGCGATACTCTTCCCCGGTTGAGCTGTTTTATCGACGGGTGGATAAGAGGAAGCCTGATGCCGTTCGTAATAGAACCACGCCGCGACCAGTCCGACGGCAGCCAGAAGACCGGCAGTGAACAGGGCCAACCGCCGCTTCCAGGCCGATGGCTTGACTACGGTCCACGACGCATCGAGCGGTTCGATATCTGCAGGAGGCGTTGAGCGTAGTTTCTCTTTGGTCAACCGAGAACCGGAGCTGACCGCAGCTTTGACGCCGGCAATCGCCCCAATCAAATCATCCGGGGTTTGGAATCGTTTTGCCGGGTCCTTTTCGAGAAGAACCTCCAGCAGGGCGACAATCGGCTGGGGGAGCAAATTCAGTTTTGCGACCGGCAGCGCAGCATGTTGATGCTGATGGAATAGTTCCGAGCTGGAACCTTTGAAAGGCACGTCACCGCTGAGCATTTCCCATAGGGTGACTCCGAGGGAATATAGATCCGATCGGATATCCGTTCCCAGGCCGCTGAATTGTTCCGGACTGGCGTATTGAGGCGTTCCAGCGAACGACCCCGGTACCGACCCGGCTGCGCTGGGTTCGTTGACCGGTTTAGCTAGACCGAGATCGATAATCTTGACGCTCTCAATTTTGCTCCCATCGAGATGCACCATGACGTTGCCCGGCTTAATGTCACGATGGACAAGCTGTTGCTTGTGGATGGCAGTTAAGCCGGCGGCAATTTGAGAGGTGATTCCCAGGCTGGTCTTCGGGTCCAATGGCCCAACCCGGCGGAGGATTTGTTCCAGAGTTTCACCCGGAACAAACTCCATCGCGTAAAAGTAGTTTTCTCCCTTCTTTCCGAGGTGAAACACGGTGGCTACGTTCGAGTGCCGAACTGCCGCGGCTGCTCGCGCCTCCCGAACGAAACGGGTTCGAGCGGATGCGTCATTTAGATAGCGAGCGTTAATGACTTTGAGCGTCACCGGACGCTGCAGGTCAACATCCAAAGCTTTGTAGGTTATTCCCATGGCGCCCCGGCCGAGCTCAAATGGCTGACCATCGTCGCGCTGCAAAACTTGATAATGGCCAAAGCGGAGGTCGTCGACACCGGTCTTTAGTTCGATGGTTCCTGTGTTGCTATCCATCTCGTCCGCAGGGGAACTGGCCTCGTCTCCGCCTCTCCTGGGGGGCTCCGGCGCGACAGGTGCGAACTCGTCCTTATCCAGGGCTAACAGCAATAAGTCTGGGTTTAAGGCTCGTCGCGACGAACATACGGGACACGCTTGGGTGCCCTCCGCGAGCGAGGTTCCACAGACTCCACAGGTTCGTCTGTTCTTTGTGCTCACGCTCGGCGATCGCTCTCCGAAACCATCAATGCTTCGGACCGGCCGTCAATTTCTTCGTCTCGGCCAATTGTCACCTGCCTGTTCGATTTCATGTCTGCCAGGTACGCCCTATCAGACTCTTCCTAGGCGCTCAAGCAATCTCAATAAACTCAATCCTCTGAAGAAATTAGGCGCAAAAACGGCCCTCACCTGACGTCTTTTCTACTGATCAGATTCTACCCCTCAAACTCACCCCTATTCTGTAAAGCATATCATGAGCGCCAAGTCCCTTCTTTTCCGCCGCGTGATCGTAGTCGCTGTTTCCGTCCAGGATCTCGACCGTGCGAATAAATTTTATGCCGAGACGCTGGGCTTGCCACCCGCGTACGAGGACAAAGAACAAGTTGGCTACCAAATCGGCGAGACCATTTTGATGTTAAAGAACTGGGATCAACCTCCGGTCCCAAACCCAAATCCGCGTGTCACGATCGAAACCGATGACGCTCGAGAAACCGAAAAAGCATTACGCTCGCGCGGAGTGGTTATTTCTGATCCGGTTGAGATCTATGACCGGACGCACGCGGTCGGAAGCTTCCTGGACAGCGAAGGAAACAAGATTTGGTTTTGTTCGTACGTAAGTGCGTAAGAGTCGGGTTGTAACGGACCGATCGTCCCGGAGGGACTGAACGATAGTAGCGAGGCAGGAACTGCCTGGGAACGGCATAAACCCCGGGATCCGTCCCGTACGGCACGGTATGAAACGGTTGAAAACGATGGTCGCGCCTCGGATGTAGCTCACGGTACCGCCTTATCAAACCGTTCCCTCCGGGACGGGACCGTTGGAACATGGTCCCAGCCCCGAAAGCTTTCGGAGCTGGCTACTAACATTTAATCGCTTGGGGACAATGTTCTGTGGGACGAGCGTGCTATCATCAGCCTCACTCCTTAGGCGCTAATTCAGTTAACAGTTTCTCGTAACGCGGATCCCCACGCACCGGGACCCAGTATGAGTCACACTTAAGTTCTCCGTAGGCGATTCCCTTTGACATTTTTGCAAGTGAGCTCAGCTCGGTGAATGCCTTGTCCAGCTCGCCGGTCCAAACATGAACGGCTGCCACGTTTCTGAGAACATCCGGTCCGTTCAAGGCGTCTTTAGCGACCGGCAGTAGATCGAGTGCGCGTTCAGCCTCCTGACTGGCGTTGTCTTTATTGCCGAGTAAGGCATCGACTAGGGCCAGCGCACTCAGCAGGGCCCCGTCGCCAGGTGACCGCTGCACTCTTTTGTTCAATTCCTCCCGTGTCTCGACAAATGCCGGGATGGACGGTTCCTTTTTTAGCGCAGCGATCAGGATTGAGTAGCAACCCACGGGAACTGGGCTCAGTCCAGCCCCGAATTCGCCCTCATCATCTCCTCCCCCGAATTTCTCGATCACCTCGTTTGCCCGCTGCCAATCCTCGCGGGCAATGGCGAAAACGAGTTGCAAAGAAAGCGCTTCTCGATCATTCGCCAGCGTCTTCGGGAGCTCTGCCAGGGCCGACTCGACCGCGGTAATATCACCTCGTGCGTTGAAGTCCACCACGTAAGCTTTTTGCACTTTGATCATCGGAAGATCGGGCGCCAGCTTGATTAGCCGATTGAACATCTGCTCGGATTCCCGATACTGGCGCACGTAGCTATAGTTAAGGCCGAGATTCGATAGTAAGTTCGCGTTTAGCGGGTCCAGTACTAATGCCTCATTGAATTTCTCGATTGAGTCCTCGAACTTTCCGTCATACCGATCGATATCAGCTTCAAGAGCCTTGATCCTGCTGTCCTTCGGCAAACTAGTCTTGGCAATCTCCAATTGTATCCTGGCCCGCTCATAGTCGCGGTAGGCATAAAAAAGATGTTTGGCGTAGGTAAAATGGACCTCAGGAAGGTCGCGGCCCAGGCGGAGTGCTTTACTGATTGCGGCGTCTGCAAAAGCCCGTCTGTCAGAGCGGTGGTCGTAAATAAGGTAGAGGAAATCGTGAGCAATAGCGGACGAGCAGTATGCTAACCCAAAGTTAGGATCGAGCTCTACAGCCTGGTCCAAGAAAGCAACCGCCTTATGTAAGGGTTGCTCCAAAGCATTTGTATCCCAACCAACCACAGCCTGATCAATGATCAGTTTTGCTTTCAGATAGAGGTCGTAGGCCTTTAGACTGTCGGTTGGTTTCGCTGCAATAATTCGTTCCTCGTCCAGCGATAGCGTAGCATTCAACTTGCCGGCAATCGTCTGAGCAACTTCACTCTGAATCGCGAAAATATCAGTTAGGTCGCGCTCATAAACATCGGCCCAAATGGCAGTATCGTTAGGAGCATCAATTAGCTCCGCGGTGACTCGGATACGATTACCATTTCGCCGAACCGTTCCTTCAAGCAGACTGGTAACCCCCAAGGCTTGCGCAATCGCGCGCACATCGTGTTGGGTGTCTGGAGGATACTGCATCACTGATGTCCGGCTAATTACTTTGAGTTGGGCGATTCTTGCCAAGTTGTTCAGGATTTCCTCCTGTATACCGTCCGTGAAGTAATTATCTTCTTTGTTGGCGCTGAGGGTTTCGAAAGGCAGAACGGCAATGCTTTTGTCCCCCCGTCTGATCCTTTCGTTCCGTGGATTCAAGAGGCCAGTGCGAAGCGCCAAAAATCCCAGGAATGAAAACAGCAACAGAATCGTAATGGTGATGGGGATGGTCCATCTGCTTCTGACAGCTTGCAGCAATCCTGGCTTCCATTTGGACCGTTTTACGGCCGGTAGTCTCGGTGAAGCAGACGGCCCACTGCCGGCTGATCGTAGTTGTACCGAAGTTGTTTGTTTGCCGAAATGGATGGCTTCGGTTACGACCGGAATCACCTGTAAGAGCTGAGTTGGGTTCTGAAAGCGTTCCGCCGGATTTTTTGCCAGTAGGAGTTGAAGCAAGGCGATTGCGGGCTGCGGTACATCATTGAGTCTCTCGATCGGCAGCGGACCTGCTTGATGAAGGTACATCAACTCAGTGGCCGTCCCGGTAAACGGGAGTTGCCCGGTTAGCATTTCCCAAAACGTAATTCCCAATGAATAGAGGTCAGAACGAATATCGCCGGCTAACCCGGCAAATTGTTCGGGACTGGCGTACGCGACCGTCCCCGCAAACGACCCGACCGCTGAGATCTCGGAACCAGCGCCGGCCTCAGCTCCGGCTTTCGACAGGCCAAGGTCAATGATCTTCGCGTTGACGACCCGGTCCTCTTCTACGCTGACGATAATGTTGCCGGGCTTGATATCTCGATGGATCAGATTCTGTCTCCATATTCCTTCCAACCCGCGGGCGACATGTTCCAAGATGGTAAATGCGTCTGAGATGTCCAATCGACCGGAGCGCCGGATCAGACTGTCTAGAGATTCGCCCGCCACAAATTCCATGGCGTAGAAGTAGTGGTCTTCGAATGTTCCCAGGTGGAACACGGAAGCTACATTTGGATGGCGAATGCTGGCGGCCACGCGCGCCTCGCGGACGAACCGCTGGCGAGCCGATTCATCCCCAATGCATCGGGCGCCGATCGTCTTCAAAGCCACAGGGCACCGTAGATTCACATCGATCGCCTTATAGGTGATCCCCATGGCGCCGCGGCCTAGTTCGAACGGTTTCCCGTCCTCACAAAGCAGGATCTCGTAGTGATCAAGCCGGCGACAGGAGAGCAACTCGATCGGATTGAATTCTGAATCGTCGACCTCGAGTCCGCCCTTCAAGGCACCTCGTAAAAGACACGCTGGACAAAAATCGCTGGTCCGGGGAAACGAAGCACCACAGGTCGAGCAAACGCGTTGTTCTTGTGTGTTCACGGAGCTGCCCGGCCTTCTGCGGCGATAAAGGCATTGCACAAAGAACGCAGCTCTTCGTCTACTGAAGAGGGGCTGGTGACTGTCCGGCTAACCTCTTCGCGTAACAACGTACTGTGCCGTCTGCGTAGCCGGTGAATGAGGGATTTTACCGCTCCGACGCTCAACTGGAGTTTGGCCGCCGCTTCCTCATAGGTAGGCAATTTCTGACTGTTGGCCGGGTCGAGATAAGGTTCGAGTGTTTCGATGATCTCACCTTTTCCGAGGGATGCGTATTCGGTTCTGAGCAAACGAAGCGCTTCCTCAAGAAGCGTCATTGCCCAGCGCCCATCAAAGATTTTTTCTGGTGTCAAAAGATCAGCTGGCTCAGCCTGATACTTTTCTTCTCCGCTTTCGAAATCGAATGGCACAAATCGGATGTCACCCCCCCGCTTGAGGGCTCTCGCTCGGTCCCACTGATCAGAGATATAATGTTGCAACGAGCTGAGCAGGAACGAACGGAATTTGCCCCGGAGAGGCGTCGCTTCGCGAAGCGCTTTCCGGTCAAGCAAACTGAGAAAAAACCCCTGAGTCAAATCCTGGGCATCCTCCGGCGCATAGCCGCGCCGCCGGATATAGGCGTAGAGTGGATACCAATACAGCCGGCATAGATCGGCGAGCGCTTCTTTCGAGCCGGGCGCCTGGCTCTCAGCGGAAAGTAAAACCTCGCTCCAGCGCGTCGTTTTAAATTCACGAGCGTTGCCAGCAACGGAGCTTTCCTTGGGTGTCACCTGCGCCACCTATCGAAGGTTGCATTTTACAGGGGTTTATCCGAATTGGGAAGACTTTGTCCCGGAGGGACCTGTCGGACCTATCCCGAAGGGATAAAAGGACTCAGCCCGGGCGTTTCAACCCCGGGTACCGATAAAAGAATGGCCCGCCCTGAAAGGGCGGTAGATTGGGATCTTGCGCTACTAAATGTCGAACCAGCGACGCCGATATTTGGTGGGGCGAGGCTCCCACACGGCGGGAAACCAATCAACAGGGACAGTGGCAGCTGCGAGGTTATGGTGTGACCAAGCCGATAGACCCGCCGAGTCGTTGGAACCCGCGTCCGGCAGTTGCGGGAAGGCACGAACTCAGGGTCTCCGAGCGAGTCGGCCTCGCAAGCGAGTCAGCGCTCCACGTTCCGGAAATAGCTTCCTCGGAATTTTCCGCAGAACTTTCGGTCTGAAAATCCTTAGCAACTCTTTAGAGGCTCTGGCATCGGCTGCCGCCGGTGAGGGGCCAAAGTCCACCCGCCACCTATCGAATCCATGCAAGAAGACAATATTACGGCGTTAACCGCCGCAGTTCGGGGGAGCGTCATAACCCCAGCCAGCCCGGAATACGAGAGTGCTCGTAAAGTCTACAACGCTATGATTGACCGGCGTCCGGCGATCATCGTCCGCTGTGCCAATGTCAGGGACGTGCGAACCGCCATCGACTTTGCTCGCGAACAAGGCTTAACTGTCGCTGTACGCGGCGGGGGCCACAACGGCGCCGGCCTGGCTGTCTGTGACGATGGGTTGGTGATCGACCTGTCTTGCATGAAGAGCGTTCGCGTCGACCCGGCTACGAACACCGTTCGAGCAGAATCGGGATGTACTCAGGCGGATATAAATCATGCTGCCGGTGGCTTTGGGTTAGCGGTACCGGTGGGGGTGATTTCCACCACGGGAATCGCCGGACTCACGTTAGGAGGCGGGACCGGCTATCTAACCCGTAAGTATGGATTGGCGCTGGACAACTTGTTGGAAGCAGATCTGGTCCTCGCCGATGGCAGCTTTATGACTGCCAGTGCTAAGAATAATCCGGACCTTTTCTGGGCTATCCGCGGCGGAGGTGGCAACTTTGGCGTTGTAACTTCTTTCCTGTTCAAAGCCCATCCGGTTCCCCAGGTGTTCGCCGGGCCGATGCTATGGGACTGGGAACATGCCCGTGAAGTGCTGGAATGGTACCGCGAGATCTCGCCCAACCTCCCAGAGGACTTGTACGGTTTCCTTGCCTTCTTAACGGTACCGCCCGGTCCGCCTTTCCCGGAGGAGCTCCATCTAAAAGTGATGTGTGGGATTGTATGGGCCTATTCGGGCCCGTTAGATCAGGCGGAAGCGGCGTTTCAACCCATCCGCAAATTCCGAGCTCCTCGGTTCGAATTGGTTGGACCGATGCCGTATCTGACTTTGCAGAGCTTGTTCGACGCCCTCTATCCACCGGGTCATCAATGGTATTGGAGAGGTGATTTCCTGAATGAGATTCCGGATGCAGCGATCGATCAGCATCTCAAGTTCGGTTCTCAACTGCCGACTCTCCAGTCGACGATGCATCTCTACCCGGTGGACGGATTCCCGGCCCGGATCGATCGCAGTGAAACGGCGTTTAGTTTCCGTGACGCGAAGTGGTCGATGGTCATTGTCGGTGTAGACCCGGAACCAGCAAACGCGGCTAAGATTACTGCCTGGACGAAAGACTACTGGGCGGCGCTCCATCCCTACAGCATGGGTGGCGCCTACGTTAACTTCATGATGGAAGAAGGAGCCGACCGGATTAAGGCCACATATCGAGACAACTATCAGCGCCTCGTCGCGGTGAAGGGAAAATACGATCCGACAAACTTCTTCCACGTTAATCAAAACATAAAACCAAACTGACCGCTAATACGGGAGTCCGAATGAGCGAATGGGGGAAGCGGCGAAAGGGCGAGCGCCGAAACCGTCAACTGCCAACTGCTAACTGCTGACCGCTAACTGCTAACTGCTAACTGCTAACTGCTAACTGCTAACTGCTAACTGCTAACTAACCATGACTACAAACTCGCTACAATTTAACCGCGTAAGAGTCATCGCTCTCTCTGTGCTTGATTCCGAGCGCGCGAATAAATTCTACGCCGAGATCTTGGGCTTGCCGCCAGCGTACGAAGACAAAGAACAGGTCGGCTATCTAATCGGTGAGACCATTCTGATGCCAAAGGCGAACTGGGATCAACCACCGGTGCAAGATCCGAACCCGCGTGTTACGCTAGAAACCGATGATGCCCGTGAAACAGAAAAAGCATTGCGTTCTCGCGGAGTCGTTATTTCTGATCCTGTCGAGATTTATGACCGGACGCACGCGGTCGGGAGCTTTTTGGACACGGAAGGAAACAAGATTTGGTTTTGTTCGTATGTGAACGGTGCGTGAGAGCGATGCTCTGTGCCCCGAAGGGGCGAAAGGACTCAGCCAGGGGTTTCAACCCCGGGACACATTCCCGTCAAAGACCCGCCCTGAAGGGGCGGTAGACAACATCGTCCAGATCTCGTTCGACATT
>JAFAIO010000546.1 GCA_019236675.1 Verrucomicrobiota bacterium | reverse complement strand
TTCCTTGGCGTAAGCGTGGACGCCTTCATTGAACAGCATTTTAGTAAATTTGGCTACCCCTTGTCTGTTCCTGGCTAGAGCTTCCGGCGTTGTCTCATAAGGGTCCCCACAGAGCGGGAACGGTGTATAACCGGAGTAATCAAGATGCAAAGCAACTGCCGCGTGAATGTAGGGAACGCCCAATTTTATCGCGGCCAGTTCCACGTAAAATTGAATCGGGTCGATGATTAGCGCGTCAACGCCAGTTGCTTCAATCATGGAGGGCATTGATCTTAACATGGCCTCGGAACGTTCTAGGATTAGGCCGACAGCAAATGCCAAAGCTCCTTCTCCTTGCAGTCTGCTCACTTCCGGCCGGCTCTCATTCACCGGATCCCGGTCATTACCGGGAACGCAGGGCAATCCGTTGGCGTGTGAAGAATAGAGGAAAACAACTTCGTGGCCGCGCGCCTGGAGATGACGTGCTAGCGCGCTCATCGGATTGATGTGGCCCGGTAAATTAAGAGAAATAAAACCCAGTTTCATTAATATCTTTCCTTAAGAATCTGCCTGAAACTGACTCAGTAGCCACGATGCAGGCATTTGGTTAGGTGGTATTGAAACTCACTCCTTAGGAACCCGACGAACATTTGTCCTAACTGTCGTATTTCCTGTCTTATTGTGGAGCGTTGCCTCGCTTGCCCCTCCGCTTCGCTATGGCCCGACAGGCGCGAGACCGACAGGGGTCGCCACCCCCGGGAACGCTCCCTTTCCGGCCGCGAGACGATCGCTAAGGTAACAACCGAGAAATCACATGTGGCAAAATAAAGAAATCTTTTTTTTGTTGATGACAGCGGTTTCAGGGCCTGCTTAAGGCGCGTAAAGCGTTGGTTGTTGACGCCAGGGGTCTGGACTACATCTCTACGAAGGATTCCCAAGAGAGAAGAATTCGATTTGCCGCAATTGCCGGTCGTACGTCATTCTACGTATTTACCGACGGGAATCGCTCGGTTAAGTAGGGTCATATTTATTGCCCGTAGCATAGGGCCCCGCTATGACGAGCTACCGACGTATTGATAGTCAGCGATTGTTGTGTCCAAGCGCTCACTGTGAGGATGGCGCACTGCTAGTCGGAGTCATAGGCGCTGAAGGAAAAATCGCCTATATCAATCCGGCGCTGCCCGTGGACAAAAGCTTTAGGGAGAGGGCGTGCACCGGGCGCACGCCCGAACATCGGTTTCGCTTTGCTGCAACCTGCCAGGAGTCTGGTTGTATGCACTGGACAGGGAGAAGATGCGGCGTAATCGACCAGGCAATCGAAGCGGCAGAGGCTACCAAGAACAGGGAGTGTGTTTCGAAGCCATTGCCTAAATGCGGGATTCGCATGCAGTGCCGATGGTTCGCCCAAAGAGGTTCCGACGCGTGCGGCACGTGCCCATTTCTTTTTAACTACGTGTGGCCGGACACGAGCTCGGGCGGGCAATCCAGTTTCCAGAAACGAGAGGTACAACAACCATGCCAAATATATCAAATCACGAATTCAAGGTAGTAATAGATGGTTTTGATTTGCCGGATGAGTTAGCCAGCAGAATTAACAAAGCCGTTCAGAGAGCCGTACTGGAGGAGTTAGCTTCCGCTGATTTGGGGGGTAAAGACGTTGTATTTACGCCGGTAATGGGCCAGATGTTATCAGAAGATGTTGCGAAAGCGATGCGTGAACCTGGTGGGAGCACGGGCGGGATTTGGATTCGGGACGCGGTTTCAAGCTGAATTTTTTCGAACCGTGGTCAGCCGCGATTTTTAAACAAATTGTTTGCGCGACAATAATCAGTTAACAAAGGAGGCTATCGATGCCGGGTCCTGAACCACCTTACGGTACCGCGATCCATGACGCTATCGCTCACGGCGATCTCGCTGAAATGAAAAGAGTAGCTCGAGAGGCCGAGGTGTTCTTGGCAACTCACGGGGATATAAGCGCCGCCTTAGAAACGCTTAGGATCGAAATCTACCGCCTCGAACACGGACGAGAGCGATAAAGGCTTTGCCCGAGAGATGAATCTTTCGGCCGAGGTTCCGCCCCGATATTGCTCCGCGGAAGATGAGCGATCGCGCGTTCCTGTGCACGTCGTATGGGAATTAACGCTGGCTTGCGATCTTAAGTGTCTTCATTGCGGATCCCGAGCGGGGCGGCGCCGGGCGTCCGAACTTGGCCTGCAAGAGTGCTTAGAAGTTGTAGACTCGTTCGCGCGGCTCGGCACTCGTGAGGTGTCGCTGATTGGCGGCGAAGCCTACCTGCGCCGTGATCTACCGGAGATTGTTCGGGCGATTCGCTCACACGGTATCTATTGTGGTATTCAAACCGGCGGTCGCCACTTTACGCCTGAACTGATGGAGCGGGTCACGGAGGCTGGCCTGAACGGGCTCGGCGTCTCCATCGATGGACTCGAACCTCTGCACGACAAGTTGCGTGGAGTTCCCGGCTCATTCCGGGCTGCGTTGGACACTTTGCGACGCGCGAAGATCGCGGGCCTTCGTACCAGCGTTAATACGCAGATCGGATCAGAAACCTTAGAGGATCTGCCTGGGCTCCTTCCGGTGATAATCGATGCCGGAGCCAAACAATGGCAGGTGCAACTGACTGTCCCTATGGGCAACGCAGCAGATCGTGAGGAACTTCTGTTGCAGCCATACCAGCTGCTCCAGATAATGCCAGCCCTGGCTGGTCTGTATCACGAGGCCCAGAACCATGGTTTATTGTTGATCGCCGGTAACAACATTGGCTACTTCGGACCCTACGAACACTTATGGCGCGGTTATGCCGATGAGAGCCAACACTGGACCGGATGTGCTGCCGGTCGAAACGTGCTCGCCCTTGAATCCGATGGAACCGTGAAGGGTTGTCCTTCGCTATCGACAGTCGCCTTTGCCGGCGGGAACGTACGCCACTTGTCTCTTGAGTCCATCTGGCAACGGGATGTCTCGGCGCGAGCTACCGAACTTTGGGGATTTTGTCAAACTTGCTACTACGCCGATGTGTGCCTGGGCGGTTGTACCTGGATGACGCACTCGCTTCTCGGTCGCAGCGGCAATAATCCGTATTGCCATCACCGTGCGATCGAACTGGCAAAACAGGGCCTTCGTGAGAGGATTGTCAAAACCGAAGCTGCAGAACCCAAGCCTTTTGCGACGGGTCGCTTCGACATTCTGGTGGAATGCTCCGAAACCGCTGAACCGGGCTCTTATCCGTCCACTCAATTGGATGGGAAACTCTCTAAACCTCGAAACAAGGAGTCGCCGGAGAGATTGGTTATCTGCCGTGCCTGCAACGCTTATGTTCGATCGGCTGAGACTACCTGTCCACAGTGCGGCGCATCGATACTAATAGCCAGCCAGCGATACGCTGAAGATTCAAGGCGACGCCGTGCACTCCTCGATGAAATAAAAGGATTGATTGCCAGCCACGATCGATGACGCCGAGCGCAAGAAGTAGGACATTCCGTACGACTTTAGACCGCCCTAGGTTAAACGTCGCGGCAGGTAGTCTTTAACCAACCATTCGTATAACCGAATGTCCCATTCATTAGCATCTCTAAAGTATTTCTGGGCGGAAGCCGGAAGTTTCGCTTCGCTGCTTTGGACCCCCACATTCAGCCGAATATGCGGGGTATTTTGCCATCCAAATTCGGCAGCCACTACCTTGAGACAATGATCCAAATACTCCACCGCACCTGCAAAGAAGAAGTGCTCTTGGATAGTCGCCCGAGCCATTTCGAATCCTGCTTGACCGGGATTGGGCTCAGAACTTCCGGTCACCATTCGCACCTGATCATTACTGAATTGGTACACCGCGTTGTCCTGTACGATACGGCCCAGATCAAAGTCGTAGCTTTCAAGGACTGACCATAATGGAGCTTGCTGCCGAGTCGCAAAGGCGAAATGCCAGTAAGAAATACAGCGACTTACGGGCTCTCGCAAAAAGGTGAGATAGGTCACGCGCCGATCTAGGAACCTGTCGATGCCAAACGGTAAATTCGCTGCCACACAGGCCAATGTGTGTTGCCTGGACTGGACTTCGGCGATGGCATTGTAGACATCCTCATCTAGGCCGTCGACGGTCTTCGCTCGACCGTCGACGCCCATTCGGCCTAATGGCTTGATTGAGAGATAGGCGGCTGCCGGATAATTCTTGCTAAGGAGATGACGTAAGGTAGTTCCTGCATTCTTGTCGATATGCATGAAGTAGAGCAAGTTCGACACTTGCTTTCGACTTGCGCGTTCGAAACCGATCGGCAGCTGCATTGGGTTCCGGCGAGCTCCTCGGTAATTCTATTAATCGGTAAGTTCTTCTCCGTACTCCTCCCTAAACAGCCGCTTGGTGTTATCGAAGGCGCTTACTAGTTTTTCGTGATCCGCCTTCCCGCGCAGGCCGAAATAGGGGTAATGATGAAGGTATTTACCGAAAACAGCGAACGTGTCCCGAAAGTAGGCATGACTGTCTAGAATGTGCGCATGCCAGACCGCGTCGATCTCACGGCTTGGTGGCACCAATTCATTCTCATACTTTCTTTTGAGGAAGAGCCACATTTTGTACTTCTCCTCGGCCCGGTCGGCAGTTTCGGAATTCCATCCCATACCGCCTTCTTCCGGTCCTAACATCAACTTTTGTTTCATCATCGAACAGTCGATATAGTTGATATACTCTCGTGCGCCCTCAAGGTCAGTGATGTGTTGCACGCTGTTTAGCAAGGGAACACCGCCATCCGGTTTGCAGTTACCCGCGTCGGCGATCTTTAGCTTCCGAATTGTTTCAGCATTGGCCATGATTGATCTCCGTTATCAGTTATTAGTTTTGGCGACTGCACCGACGGTTCTTGTATGCTGCTGGCATCCAACCAAGTTTTAATCGGCAGTCACCATTTTTCTCGGAGTTAAAAAGTCACCTGCTTTTGCCCCTATCACAATACGGAGAATGGCGTATGGCGGCCTTTTGCGGACTCTAAATATACATCTGGAAGGCCACAATGAGCCCGTTAAAGGAGTGGCCATTACACCGGATGGATGCCGTGCAGTTTCGCCGTCCTTATCTACGCTGCTGGTATGGGACCTTGAAACAGGTCAGAGTTCAGCCGTTTTCATCACATCACAGATGGCCGGTTGTTAATTTGGGCGGCTATCGGCCGGTTTCAGCTTTCACGCCCAGTAAACAGGCTGCTTTAGCCATCGGGGTGGCTTTTCGGCCGGCTTTGTAGTAGTATTCCAACGCGGGATCAGGGTGCAGTGAAATGAGAGCCTCTCATTTAGTCCTTGGATCTGAACGCACGTGGGCCGATCTGGCTGGTTGCGTCGCCTCGCTCGTCGATGCATCCGTATGCTTGGCTTTGTTGTTCTTGCCGAGTGCACCAGCAACCGTAGACCGGCTTTGCATCATCCTGCTCGACCCAATCACTTGCATCATTGTCTATTGGGCCCTGTATCGACGTCTCGACGATATCCGACCGATCTGGGCCGAGCTGGGCTTTTACCTCTTGATTTTGGGCACGCTTTTCCTCACCTGCCGAAATGTCCTGGAAGAGTCAGCCAGCCTCAATCTTCGGCCACTGAGTTATTCAACAGCGAACGATTTCGATATCGTAGTGGAACTAATTGTGATTTTTACCCTCCCGTTTGGGCTGGCAATTTACGCTTGGCTTATTGCGAGCAGCCCGCCTCTTCGTCGCTGGCTCGGCTTTATGATCGGCGTGCAGGCGGTCCTTTTGCCCATCGCTTTCTGCTCTTTTGCTTTTCCTCGACTAGGCGATTTCGCGAGCTCGGAGCTATGCGCTGTTTACGCGCTTATCCTTTCAGTTTCGAAAGCCATGTGGTTTCTTTCGCCAGTAGCCGGCTCGAAGTTCGCCGGTGGTTAATCCCGGAGCTCGGTTTCTATTGATTTTGAATCGCAGGCCGGTAGGCGTTTCTTGTCCAAACACTACCATTTCGATCATGTTTCGGCGGTCAAGTGTCCCCTAATCATCGACAAGAATCATGTTCATTGTAATTTCTAGGATTACTCCCTTGCTTCCTGTTCTCTAAGTATTTTACAAGTGGGCCTGCAAACGTGTTCAATCTTCTCACAAGCCAATGATTGCCCTAGCAATATCAGCAGTCGTTTATTCGTGCCTGGTTATCCTGGCTCCCGCGGTGCTCTGGAAGAGCGCCAATCGATTAATGGATGTCACGGCTTTAAAACATCAAATTCAGAACTCGGTCGACTCTCCTCGAATCCCGGGCGGAAGAACTTAAGCGCCTTTTTTACATTCGTTCGCGACCGATTTAGCCTCGGGGACGGGTTCTTGCGTCTATGCCTTACCGACCCGGACGTCGAAGTTGCGCTCCTGTTTGCACCCTTTTTCTCAAGGCGGCGGTAACGAAAACGAAGGGTAACTTCGTCTTCAGATGAAGCGCGGAACAGGCGGGGTGGACGCGCATCGACGTAGTTCGCCTCACCTAAACCCGGTGGTATTCATACCTCCGTCTTTGTATTACTACCTTCAAGAATCGACGAGTTCCGCGATGATTTTTCGTTCTCGTCCTCGTCGTCGTCCTCGATTTTGTCGTTTGGACTAGTAATGTAGTCGTCGGCAAGAAGCGAATTCCCGGTAGCTTATCAACGCTGGGAAGAATCGCTTTTCGAGGACGACGACGAGGACGAGGACGAGGACGATTTGGTTGCGGCTAGGCCGCTCTGCGACCTTCCTGATCTTTCCTTATTGTGATTTTCCAGGCCTACTCTGTTAGTCGGGTCATCAATTTCTTTATCTCGGAGAAGCTTGGCACATACAAGGTTCCGTCTGGCAAGCCAAGGAGTCGGTCGATAACCACCCCATTCAGGCGCAACCGCCTATGGAAAGCCTTGAGCGCTTCCTGCTTTTCTTGCCCGGTTGCGGCGCCGGCGATCCGAGTCACGAAGGAGTAGGTGTTAGAGGCAAGCTGTTGGAGCAGGTCTGCCACTCCCTCCGGGTCGTCTGTCTTGAAAAGGTGTTCTTTGACACCCTGACTGATAATATCGGTTAGAATCGGTCTGAACAACGTTTCCGAAGCGGCAACCACCCTCTGATATAACCCTTGATTCTCCGGACGAAAAAGCGCTCCGAAAACCGCCCAAGCGCCGGGGGCTAACTCGGTTTTGATCCGGGTGCCTCTTGCCAGAAAGCCGTTCAAGCGTTGCAAAACATTCAGTGTCCGATCCGTTAGCACATCATCAAGTTGTGCGAGCGTTTGGTGGGCGAACCGATCTGCCAGCGCTGCCAAAAGGGCCTCCTTTGACAGAAAGTAGTGATAGAAAACGCCCTTCGAGATGCCGGCATCCGCGATGATATCGTTCAGGCTAACATTGTCATAACCCCGGGAAAGAAAGAGGGCTAGCGAGTGGTTGAGAATCTCGGATCGCCGCAGGTCGGGGTGTTTAATTACTCGAGGCATGTTGTTGCTGAACCGACGTCACGCGAGGCAGGCTTATGGCTTGGTTTGATGTCATGATAAAAATCGGCAGACCGCGGATGAGCGGGAGCTCATCCCCACCGCGGAGGTGAATTGACGCTGGCCGGCTTGACAATAGACCACCGGTCTATATACTAGACTGCTGGTCTATTACAAGCGGTTTTAGCTCGTTTACGTGAATCAAATCGCGGCCAAGAAATCGATCAGATGAAAACCGGTGCCAGTGCCCTTGGCAGGGCACTACACAAGTTTGCGGAGCAAAATTATGCTGATGAAATGCCTTATTCGGACCGTTCTGTGGATAGGCGTGTTTGCTATTCTGTTGTTCGTTCCGGCCGGTACCATCAACTGGACGGGTGGTTGGATATTTCTTATCGAAACCTCTGTGATCAGCATCGTGCTCGGTATCTGGCTAGCCAGATACGATCCGGAGTTGCTTAAGGAACGGATGCGTTCCCCTATCCAGAAGGAACAATCTACTGAAGACAAGATTGTGACCGGGCTGATTCTAGTGTCCTTTTTTGGCTGGTTCGCGTTTATGGCACTCGACGCCGTTCGGTTCAAATGGTCTACGGTTCCGGCCTGGCTTCAGGTTCCAGGCGCCATCGGTGTTCTGGTTGCCTGTTATATCGGTTATCTGACCCTCCGGGAAAACACGTTTGCCGCGCTGGTGGTAAAGGTGCAGGAAGAACGTCATCAAAAGGTCATTAGCACTGGACCTTATCGCTACGTGCGCCATCCGATGTATGCCGGCATGATCTTTTACTTAGGCGGTGCGCCCCTGCTCCTTGGCTCCTGGTGGGGGCTTCTCTGGGGATGCGGACTACTTGGTCTATTCGCAATTCGTCTCCTAATCGAGGAAGGAACCCTTAGGAAAGGACTACCGGGTTATAATGACTATGCGGCCCAGGTCCGGTATCGGTTGGTCCCGCGGGTCTGGTAGCGAAATCACATTCTACGCCCTCAAACCTCGCTACTGAAGAACCAAAGCGGACCAAGAAGGAAAGCCGCGAAAAGGCGCAAAAAGCTCAAAAAATAAACAGAAGATCACAAAGGCTTCGACGGCTCGACTGAGCTCGCCGAATGTCCTGAGCTCAGCCGAACGGTCACAGAGAAAATTGTTACAGAAGGAGACGAAGGCAACGAAGGAAAACATTCTAAAGCTGTGGTAAAACCTGAGGCTCAGGCCTTCGTTAGCCTCTGTCGAAGAATCTGTCTTTGGGCCCTTTGTGATCTTCCGAACGTAATCGGTAAGGTACACAGGTCAGTTGCTGGCTGCTCACGCAGTTCAGGTTTCTCAGCTTTTAGGATGCCTCCCTTCGTTGCCTTCTGTAAAAAATCTTCTTTGTGACCTTCTGTGACATTTCCGCGTTTGCCGTTGCCTAGCGGTTTGACTGTTTCGCGCCGAGCGCATCCTCTAATTCCAAGGATGTTTCGGCTCTTGCCAGTGGAGATGCTTCACTCTCTCTTTAACTTCCAGTACCCAGTCCGCCATATCTTCCTTGATCCATTTTGACCGGCTTTTCCGAAGCTCTTCTGCGATTTCAGCGAGATCTGTTTGAATTAGAAGATTCTCGGACAAAGGTACGATGACGATAATTTTAACTTCAGATTTCTTGGAGCCCTTCTTCATTCTCTGCGCATTCCCGTGCAAAGCTAAAGCAGGTGGACGCGATTTCAATGATGAAAATAACATCAAACCATTATGTAGTTGTAATGCCCGTGTAAGGGCGTTGTAATGGATCAGATGGTCCAGTGTAAATGAGTGCCCTTTTTTGATCTTTCCGTATTGTGATTTGAGGTTGTACGTAACTTGCCACCTATGATCACGGAAGACTCAGCCCAGGCGGTGACTACCGAAGCTCGACTCCGGGGAGCGGTTTGGGGTCAATTTGTCGGGGACGCGGCCGCTCTCGGCACGCACTGGATCTACGATCTGTCTGAACTCGCTGCTAGATTCCCCGACGGCATCTTTGGGTTCGAGGCGCCGGCCGCCGGGGATTTTCATGAATCGAAGAAGCCGGGAGATCAAACCCATTACGGAGATGGCGCTCTGGTGTTGCTGGAATCGATGGCCGAACATGGCGGCTTCAATCCTCGGGCCTTCGGTAACCGCTTTGTCGAGATATTCGGGTCCTCTGATTACCCCGGTTACTTGGACTGGGCGACGAAGGGGACGCTCAAAAATTACACACGGTTCACGGAATCGAATCCAGCCGGGGACTATGACTTTCAACAAGGAGCCGATGACGCCGAACCTGCTACCGCGTCGAGGCTGGCCGGACTGGTTGTCCGTTATTGGCGTGACCCTAACTTGCCGGCGACAATCGAGTCTCTGACCCGCGTCTGCCAGAACAACCGGCGGGCAATTGGTTACATGAAGTTTCACGGGCTGCTCCTGGTGGAGCTCTTTCTCGGACGCGACGTACCCGATGCCTTAGAAAACGCGATTGTGGGAGTTGGACCGTTGGCGCCAAAGCTCAGCGCTGAGCTCCACCAGCAAACCCAGAAAGCGCTGGCAGAAACCGGCAAGGAAGTCACAGAAGCAACTTCAGAATTCGGGCAAGCGTGCCCATTGCCGCAAAGTTTCCCCTCCGCTCTTCATGCGTTCCTGAAGCATGGCAACAATTTTGAGACCGCAATTCTGGCAACTTTGCGAGCAGGCGGCGACAATGCGGGAAGAGGGGCTATGCTTGGTTCCTGGCTGGGCGCACACCTCGGAATCGACGCGATTCCGCGCGAATGGCGGACTCGCCTTACCGCCGCCCCGCGAATATCCGCCGCTCTGGATAAGATCTTGCTCGACGCAGCGCCCTGAGCACACTTGTGACCAACTTTAGCACACTTGCGACCGGATCGCCGGGACGCAATCCCTCCCTACTAATTCCGTGACCTTGTGATTGGAGCGAAGGTTTGAACACTTCGCCCGGCGCGGTTAAGTTGCCTATTTTCCATGAGCACACAGACCGGAGAGCAACCTGCACCTTCAGATTTTATTCGCGACATTGTCGCGGACGACTTGAACGCCGGTAGGTATCCGCTTAGCCACACCCGATTCCCACCGGAACCAAACGGTTATCTCCATATCGGCCACGCCAAATCGATCTGCCTCAATTTCGGGATTGCCCGTGAATTTGGCGGGGTATGTAACCTCCGCATGGATGACACGAACCCGACCAAAGAGGAAACTGAGTACGTCGAGTCGATTGTTGAGGACGTGAATTGGCTGATCGCCGGCTGGGCAGACCAAGTTTTGGGGCTGAAACCAAAGGGCAAAACTTCCGACACTCAGGTGGTCGACGGAAAACGGGACTTTTCTTTGCAGCCGGTCGTTTTAGAAAAGGCGGCTCTAAATTCGGCCATCGACCAAACGCAACCCGGCAGCACAGGCGAGCCATTCTATGCCTCGGACTATTTCGAGCAATTTTT
>JAFAIO010000509.1 GCA_019236675.1 Verrucomicrobiota bacterium | reverse complement strand
AATAGCATTCGGGCCGTATCAGATAACTCAAAATCAGGGCCAGGAGGATCGGAGCGATGGCCAGGAAAGACTTTCGGCCCGGGGTCCCATCGGCAAGCCAGCAGGCGATAGCAGCGCCAAACAGAACGCCAGCAGTGGTGGTGAACTGCGCCGACAACAGCGCGACCGAATATATTGCACCCACAGAGAGCAGTAAAAGCGACCAACGAACGATCGGCCTCTGTGTGTGAAAGATTGCTTGGATCAATAGGGCGAGGCTAAGCCAAATGGCCGCTATGGTTACCCACCCATGAGCGTTGAGGCCGATGAACTTGGTTAACATCCCCAGAATCAAACCATAACCGTAATGACACCAAACCAGGTGTGGGTCAGGGTGCGCGGCTTCCCCGAAACCGGATCCCACCATGGCGATCCCTGCATCATCGTTCGAGTAGTACAGCGGTTCTCCAAAGATGCAGAATGTGGCCACAACTAGCGTAGCCAAGATGACCGGTAGTTGAGCCTTTCCGATTGCTTGAAGAACGTTTCTGGCGTGTTTCAGCACCGTGTCGACGAATGGTTGATTTTCAGAACCGCCGGGGCGTGGTGGTGGGGCCTTCCAGATTCCGGCTTTCACGGATATTGTAGATGGGTTTGCCTTGCGATTCGTAGAACGTCCGCATGATCATTTCGGCCAATAGGCCGAGTAGAATGCACATCATGCTGATCATGAAGGTGACGATCACAATCAGGGGGACAGGCGTAGTGATAAACGGGAAGTTCTTGAATATCTTAAGGTAAAGCATCCAGAGAAAAGCCAGGAAGCTCAAAGCGAGGCTGAAGATGGCGCAGCCGCCGAAGACATACATCGGCTTCTGAGCGGCGCTATCGAGGAACTTAACGACCAACAAGTCGAGGAGCACCTTTGCGACGCGCTCCAATCCGTATTTAGAACGGCCGGCCCGCCTGGGATGATGATTGACGACGACCTCAGTGATTTTCGCGCCATGCCAGGAGGCATAGATAGGCAGGAACCGGTGCATCTCGCCGTATAGCCGAATCCCGTCGACGACGGTCCGTTTATAGGCCTTTAATGAACAACCGAAATCGTGGAGGCGAACTCCGGAGACGAACGAAATCAGCCGGTTAGCTAGAATACTGGGTAGATTCCGGCGAATAAAATGATCCTGCCGGTCCTTGCGCCAACCGGAGACAACGTCGAAGCCTTGTTCAAGCAGATCCAGCATTTTAGCGATATCTGCTGGATCATTCTGGCCGTCGCCATCGATCGGGACCAAAATGTCGCCCTTGGCAAAGTTGAAGCCGGCCATCATGGCAGCGGTTTGACCAAAATTGCGTCGGAAGTGGATGACGCGGATCCGATTATCCTGCTCGGCAAACCCATTCAAGATTGTCTCCGTGCCATCGGTGCTGCCGTCATTGATGAAGATGATTTCCCACTGGCGGCCGAGACGATGCACTTCCTGACGCACGCCCTCAATCAGCTGGAGCAGGGTTCCCGCCTCGTTGAGAACGGGGATGATAATAGAAAGTTCGACCGGTTTGGCCGGCTCTTTCTCGACTAAAAAAGGCTCTGCTGGTAGCGGCCCGACTTCGCGTGGGATCATGAGAACTTCTCCCCGGACTTGACGGTGAACCGCGACGATTGTCAACCGCGGAAGAGTTCGAGGAGTCCAAGTAGGGGTGACGGGCAGACCCGCGACTTTCGCTCTACGGTTCCCACCTAGTCGGCCTCGCAAGCGAGGCGCGCTCCACTGTTGCGTTCTCGGCGCTCACGGCGTTCTCAGCGTTACCACTCGAGTTGGTGGCAGGACTCGACTTGCTTAAAAAACCGTGTGCTAGGGGTCAATGGCGACCGGCTTTAAAATAGCGCGTGTCCTCAAATAAAGGGAGATCGCTACGGGCAAAAAGAAGATCAAACTGCCAAAAGGCGTTATCCACCTCACGATATAGCAGGTCAAAAACGTCTAGAGGCCTGAACCCAAGTTTCTGCATATACCGGCAGAGATCCCAGAAGGGAACGGCCGGTTGACCGAAAGTAAAATTGTAAGCTTCAATCACCAAAACCGTGGTGCGCTTCAATGTTTCCATGGCGCCGGCCAAGATCGGAATTTCAACTCCATGTGTATCCAGCTTAATCATTACCGGCCCGGGGAGTGGCTGTACCTTTAATAGATCGTCAATGGTTGTGACCGGGCAGGGCCGATAATTCTCGTTCCGAGAGGTGGTTGACAAATGTCCACCGAGCGGATCGGAGCCATCAAAATACACCTCTCCAGTGGTGCCGCCAACAGCGGTCATCGCGAAGCGCCAATCTGGTTCTTTCTGGCAGACATTGGTTAGGGCTGGGAGATACTTCTGATTAGCCTCAACCAACAGGTGGTGTCGTTCTGGAAAATGTCGTGCGAACGCCTTTGACCAGATGCCATTGGAGGCTCCAACGTCGATCAAAGACGCAATTTCGATATTGTGCGTAGTCAAACGTCGCAGCGCGTTGTCCAAGGTCGGCTCGTTTCGACGGCCGCCCTGCGGACGGTTGAGCAAATGGGGATTTAGATGGACGTTGAAAAGTTGGCCAGAGATCGAATTAACAACTGAAACTGAGCGTCCCAGCAAACTCATTTCCTTCTCCCTGCGTGAGGCTTCTTACAACTAATAGTAGAGGCAGTACTTGTGTTTGAAGGGTGACTTGCTCGTGGATCCATCCAGAGAAACTCCATATCGAAATTTGACGGTGGCCGGTGGCAATTGTTACCGGAAAAAAGTGTGGTTAGCAGCACGGGACCATTTCCTTAGTTAGAGTTGCAATCTGCATTGTTGTTGTTCGTCAGGTGCCATCCTGTCGGTCGTAGTTCGGTTTGGGCAGTTTTGCCGTTGGGAGTTGGCGGTTTTCCCATAAGTCACATTTGCCCCGTAGGTGCCATCCGTTCCAACGCCGAGGGAGCCGGCCCTGGCGAAGGAACACTCTACGTTGCCTTTCTTAGCTCTGGCCGGGCCAAGAATTTCTGATGGAAGGTCAAATTCCGATTACTACGGCTCGGTCGCACGAGCGAAAACCGGTTGCGCAGGTAGCTTTCTCGGCGATCTTCCGGACCTTGACAGGCAGCAATTTACTTCGTCACATATCTGGAAACCAGGTTACCGGCAAGCTGTTACGCGCGTTTGAACGCGGGAGTATTGGGGCTTACGACGGAGTCCTTAGATCTTCGCGATGAGGACCTTAATCGATCTTCCCAAAAGACACTATTTGATCCGGCAATACCTCACTCGCCAGATCAATGTACGCTACAAAGGGCGAGCACTCGGCCCTTTCTGGTCCTTAGTTTCCCCTTTGCTGATGCTGCTGGTCTATACCTTTGTATTTGGTACGGTCTTGCATTCTCGTTATGGGATTTCCAAGTCCGAGACCACACTAGATTACGGGTTGGCGCTTTTTTGCGGCCTGAATTTGTTTAATTTCTGGGCTGAAGTAATTACGCAGTCCCCTGGCCTGATTCTTTCGCAACCGAACTTGGTCAAGAAAGTGGTCTTCCCGCTTGAGATTCTACCGTTAGTGAACGTTCTAGACGCCCTATTTCATTGTGTCTTAGCTTTTGTGCCTCTTTTTTTCGCACTGATTCTTGTCCATGGCGCTGTGCCCTGGTCTTTCTGCTTTCTGCCCCTGTTTCTACTGCCGACCATGCTGATCGCGCTCGGGTTTGGGCTCTTCTTGTCAGCGATCGGGGTCTTTGTCCGGGACATTCAAAATTTTGTTCCGACTGTCGTTACTCTGCTGATGTTTGGCAGCGCGATCTTTTATCCACTCGCTTTTGTACCCGATTGGTGTCGGGCTTGGTTTAGTTTGAATCCTTTGGCCGTTCTGATCGAAAATGCGCGCAAGACGCTGGTGTGGGGTATGTCGCCAGATATTGCGCCATTGTCAGTCATTGCCGGACTGAGCTTAGCATTTGCGGTTATTGGATTTCTCTTTTTCGAAAAATCGCGACCGGCGTTTGCGGACGTCATCTAGGGCAAATCCGTGAGCAGTCTCTCCTTAGATCCTGTTTCGAAGCCGGCTCAAGAGAGTGCCGCAGACCCTC
>JAFAIO010000180.1 GCA_019236675.1 Verrucomicrobiota bacterium | reverse complement strand
CCTCTCCTTCGGTTCTTACCCCAACGTCTCGTCCTCGTCGTCCCCTCGTCCTCGAAAATTTGTGAACCTAGGAACGAATGTGTGGACACCCAGGCGCCTGGAGGGGAGCCGCCTACTACAACGGGGTTAGGAGGCACTCGCGCTAGAACAAATCTCGCGGGGCGTCCAGGTACGCGCCAAAGCGGCTCTCCCTCCAGGCGCTGGCTGGTTGCAACGCCACAGACCTGCCTGCCGCTTCGAGGACGACGACAAAAGCGAGCGGGAGCTCCTCCTTACCCGACGGCTGTGACAAAATCTTTACAAATCCGGGGGAGACTTCTCCAGGGGACCCGCTTGAGTAGTAAAGACGAGCATCTTGTCCGACGGGGAATCCGCTGGGGCGGACAAGAGCTCGTGCAGATCAAACCACTTAACTGAAGGAGAATTCGCACATGACGTGGCGACCATGCCTCCGCTCGCGCGGACTCGTTACCTCACTATTGATGCTCGCTTGCGGCCAGCTCATGGCTCAACAGAGCGACACAGCCAAGAACAAGCCGATCTTTGTCACCAGCGGCCAAGAAATCACCCCTACCGCTGCGCCGGGCTCGAACTTGCTGTATTTGAATCCGGGGCTCACCGATTTTCCCAAGTACATCGCTAGCGGAGGGATCAGCACCGCCATCAGCCCTGATGGTAACACACTGTTAGTCCTCACTGCCGGCTACAATAACCTGGACGATAGTTCGGGGAGTTTCATCGCCGCCGATTCGCAAGAGTATATTTTTGTCTTCGATATCAGTAAGGGCAATCCCACACAGAAACAGGTCCTCACCTTGCCCAACAGCTACACGGGCATCGCGTTCGAGCCAAGCGGCCAAACATTCTTAGCGGCCGGCGGTGTGGACGACAATGTCCATATCTTCCAACTCCAGCCCAGTGGTCAATGGGCCGACACCGGCTCTCCCGTCGCACTCGGACATAAACATGGAATCGGTCTCGTGTCCGATGGGTTAGCGCTTACCGCTAGCCAGGACCCGCCGCTCGCAGGCGGCGTTGCGATCGTGCCCAACACCAGCGTGAACGCGTTAGTCACTAACGTCTACAATGACTCGGTTTCCCTGATCGGAATTTCCGGCAACACTGGTCAGGTTTTGGCCGAGCTCGATCTTCGTCCCGGTAAGGTCAATTCCCACGACAGCGGAGTACCGGGAGGTGAATACCCGTTCTGGGTAACGGTTACTAAATCCGGGGTCGCTTACATTTCGTCGGTGCGGGATCGGGAGGTCGACGTGGTGCAGGTCAGTAGCTCTCAATTGGCGTTCGTCACAAGAATCAAAGTGAACGGCAATCCCAACAAAATGATATTGGATGCGAACGAAGCTAACCTTTACGTGGCGGAGGACAATAGCGATCAGGTGGACGTCATCAGCACCAGCACCAATCAGGTTGTGAATTCCATCTCAACAGTAGGTCCTAAAGATGTAATTGGCAGCCTTGCCACCTATCACGGATTTATTCCAAACGGGTTAACCCTCTCTGCGGACGGCAAGACTCTTTATGTTACAAACGCGGGCACTAACTCGTTGGCGATTGTTGATCTAACCAAAACACCAAACGCGGTCGTCGGGTTGATTCCTACGGGTTACTATCCAAACGACGTCAGCGTCAGCAAAGATGGAAAGACCCTCTACGTGGTGAATGCTAAGAGCGTGACCGGTCCGGATCCTGACTATTTTCCAAAGAATACGCCGGCAGAGAACGCGAGTAATCAGTACATAGAGAAAGACGAAAAATCCTCTTTGCTTAGCTTTCCCGTACCCGCTTCGGCTACCCTGGCCAAGCTGACCCGCCAGGTCGCCCAGAACAACAACTTCGGTAACGGATCTCCATCTAAGGATGAGGCGATCTTTAAGGAATTACACAAGCGGATTAAGCACGTAATTTATATCATCAAAGAAAACCGCACCTATGATCAGGTGCTGGGCGATCTAGACCGGGGAAATGGCGATCCTTATATCACCGAGTTCGGCGCCGCTTACACACCGAGCCAGCATGCGTTAGCTACGAATTTTGTCGATGCCGACAACTTTTACTGCTCGGGCGATGTCAGTGCAAACGGGTGGCCTTGGAGTACTTCCGGTCGGGAGAGCGATTTGGGAACAAAGTCGGTCCCATTGAACTATGGAACCAATCCAGGATCCAAGGGTGGCAGTCGCGGCACAGACTATGAATACGAAGGTGACAATCGCGAACTGAATGTTGGCATCGGGAACTTGACAGACCGCATTACCGCCGATCCAGCCACACCGACTGATCCCGACATTCTGCCGGGGACCGGTAACGTCGCCGCACCCGATGGCCCTGGAACAACGAATACGCAAGCCGGCTATATCTGGGACGCCGTCCAGCGCGCCAACCTGCTCGTCCGTGATTATGGGATGTTCATTGATCTGACTCGTTACTCCGCTCCGCAAGGCATAACCGGCATCAGTATACCGGAAGACACAGATCCGTATAGCAGCGGCACCCAGGTTGCTTGGGTAACCATGCCCGAATTGCAGCAGTATTTCGACCCGTACTTCCGCGGTTTTGACAACGTATTCCCGGATTTTTACCGGGAAACGGAGTGGGAACGAGAGTTCGATGGTTACGATGCAAACGGCGGTTTACCGAGTCTAGAGCTCGTCCGTTTCATGCATGATCATACGGGCAACTTCACCACTGCACTCGATGGAGTTAACACCGTGGAACTGCAACAAGCTGACAACGATTACGCGGTAGGCGCGTTAATCCAGAGGCTCGCGAGTAGCCAGTACAAGGATGATACGCTCGTTTTCGTGTTAGAAGACGATGCGCAAGACGGCGCGGATCATGTAGACGCTCATCGATCGATCTTTTTTGTGGCTGGTCCTTACGTTAAACACGGTGCCGTCGTTTCCAAGCCCTACACCACGGTTAATCTTCTGAGAACAATTGAAGATATCCTGGGGATTGATCACTTAAATGTCCATACGGCCACGGCCACGCCTATGACTGAGCTTTTCGATCTGGGGCAAAAGAACTGGGATTTCAAGGCGATCGCCTCGGATTACCTGAAGAATACGACACTACCAATCCCGAGTGGCGCCTACGCCAGTAAATCGATTCCGCGACCGACTCACGATGCTTCCTACTGGGCGGATAAAACCAGAGGGTTCGATTTCAGCGTTGAGGATCATTTGGGTAATGTCGAGAAGTTTAATCGAATCGTTTGGGAGGGGCTGAAAGGGTCTGCTCCTTATCCTGCGCAACGCACTGGAATCGACCTACGCCAGAACCGGAAACAGCTGTTGCTGCGTACGGCTACAGCAGCGAACGCTGGCAGTTAGTTAGAGCCGAAGCGACAGATTGAAGGTAGCCGGGCATCATATTCCCGGCTGCCACCGGCAGGGATGAGCTGGTCGTCGTCCGGGTTGCCCAAAATCTCGTTCTCGAAAATTTGTGAATTCCGGACGAGTGGGCAAACAGCCAGCGCCTGGAGGGGAGCCGCTTTGGCGCGTGTCTGGAGACCCAGTGAGATTTGGTTTACGGCGCGTACGCTCGAAACCTGTGACAGGAGGCGGCCCCGGGAACGACCCCAGCGTTTTGCAGCTCTACTGACTATACCCAACCGATCGAGACGCGTTCAGGCGATGGGTCACGGTGGGTAATTCGCGGGAGCCGCCTGTTTAACAGATTTCTCGGCCGCATCAGACGCTAAGTACAAATCCTGCGAGGTCGTATTGCAACGGGCCAAAGCAGCTCCCCTCCAAGCGATGGGTGGTTACACATTCGTCCGGCATTCACAAATTTTCGAGGACGACGATTGAGGAAGCCTGGATGACCGGGAGCTCATCCCTTGGCGAAAACCCTACCTCTCTGCTTCCACATACACATCGTCATCCTGCACGACCACGGGAAAGGTCTGCACCGGCTCTGTTGCTGGCGGCGTCAACGCTTCACCGGTCCGCAGATCGAAACATGCACCGTGCAACGGGCACTCAACGGTTTGTCCGTCGACGTGTCCCTCCGACAACGATGCCTCAGCGTGCGTACAGATGTCGCTAATGGCAAACAACGCTCCCCCCACGTTAAATACGGCGATCGGTGGATTGTCTATCCGCCTCACCTCACCGGGACTCAGCTCAGATGTTCGACAAACTCTCTGCAACGCCATTTTTCTTTATGCCTCCGGTTGGAATATGGAGCAAACGAAACGGTTCGTCCAAGCGCCAGACGTGTCGCTAAGTAAGAAAATGCATCACTCCATTACTCCACCACCCCAGTCGAGCATAGCCTGTCCGCCGTAGCTTTCGCCTTATGCTCAAGGTCGGCCTCGCAAGCGAGGCCGCTCCACAAGCAGGATGTTAGCGAAGGCGGAAGCACGAGCACGAGTTTTCTCGCTTACGCGCCGACCGGAAAGAACTCGGTATCGTGAATCCGGCCATAGTCCGCTGTGTAAGTACCATCCGGGTTTTCGCTGTAGATATCGACGAAACGGCGATCCCATAAGATTTCTTCGAATAAATAGTCGGCTTGACTCTGTACCGGCGATACAATGACGGTGTCGATGCAGACGACGGACGCGAAAAGGCGTGCGTCGGCCCGCTGGAGCTGTTCACGGGTCCAGCCATAAAATGGACTGCTCTCATCAATTCGATGCCGGATAGTCAAGGCAACCGGGAATGAGATCACTCGATCAAAATGAAGTTTGAGGGGATAGAACCTCCGGATTTCATCCCCTTCTTTCGTTGGTTCGTTGCGAATCATCATCACGCGAAACTCAGCTTCAGCCATTGTGTGATGGCGCAGATTGGCAACGCGGATCATCAAATTCGGATAACCGTCAAAGAGGCCTACGGTCGCAACCTTGCTAAACAGGATTTTGGCCATCGGCCGAGAGAAACGGATGAAAATGAGGCCAGTGATAACGGCCATTCCAAACATTCCTACCATGATTTCCAACGTCGCAATGCTGTGCCCGTATAGAGAGTCGGGGTACATATGGCCGTACCCAACGGTGGCAAACGTTTCGACGCTGAAAAAGAAACCGTCCAGAAACGAGCCTGGATGCATTTCTGCGATACCGTTGCCGCCCAAGACATACAGCACGGCAAAGATCACGTTAACTATCATGTAGCTACCAAAGACCAGACCCGCAAATTGCGGCCAACTGAGGCTGAGCACCCAGTGATAAGAATCACGCCAATCGAACTGATCGGCGTTGATCTTCAAAAATTCACTCTTACCAAATCGGACTGAAATAGGGGATGGCTTTCTCATCTTAGTTAATTTTGTAGTCTCCCAGGAGCGAATGGTTGTTTCAAGAGTGCCAAATTTGGTGGGGCGAGGCTCCGGAACGGCCGTCGCGGCTTTCCAGGACCCACGACAATGAACGTCCACTTGATGTTTTGGGCCGTTGCGCTGCCGAGCCGTGTCTATGTGTGGCCATTAGCCCAGCCGTGGGATCGGATCGAGTTTCTGTTCAATCGTGCTCCTATTCACGATTCACCATCAGCACACGCTGGGCCGCGGCCAGCGGGCCCCATGCTTTGGGCGCCGGTACAAAACGCTCCGTAGGAGCACAATCTTTATAGCTACACGCCAGCAAAGAAACGCGTAGCTCCGTAGGAGCGAAATCTAATGGGCAACGCGGGAACAGAGATACGCTATATGCCGCTCCTACGGAGCTTATGCCGTTTTGGGATATCTGTTGCTATAAAGATTTAGCTCCTACGGAGCACGGACCTGGTCTTCCCCCCTCCCCCCGAACCGGCTAGACAAAAATCTGCTTCCATGGAAAATCGGCATAACCATTCCCCCTCAGGATGAAAGACGTCAGTCCCGGCTTCTTCCCGCCAATCCAGGTTGATAATGATCCGTCGAAGCCGATGTACGTCCAATTGTACGATTGGTTTCGGTCCGCCATTATCAGCGGCCGCTTGCGGCCCGGACAAAAAGTTCCCTCCAGCCGGCAGCTCGCCTTGGAGCTAAACGTTTCTCGGATTACTATATTGAGCGCGTTTCAGCAGTTGCACGCCGAAGGTTATCTAGAAGGGTCGGTTGGTTCGGGGACTTACGTGGCGAAGTCTATCCCCGATCATGCTGTCAAACTGACGTTAGGTGATGCGCTTCGAAGGTTGCCGTCGGACTCGCAGCACGGGCCACGCAGGGTTTCAAAACTAGGGACCAAATTCTTATCAGCGCCCGCAATACCGCGAGGATTTCGCGCTTTTCAGGTGGGTCTCCCCGCGCTCGACCGTTTCCCGAGGACGCTTTGGTCGAGACTCCTCATCCGGCATTCAAGGCAGACTAAAAAGGAGTTAATGGCTTACGGCAATCCGATGGGCCGGTTAGCTTGCCGCGAAGCCATCGCGGAATACTTAAGCGTGGTGCGAGGAGTGCGTTGCCAACCGTCCCAGATCATGATCGTGACTGGCTCCCAGCAGGGCTTGGATATCGCCGCGCGGGTTCTCCTGGATCCAGGAGACGCCGTGTGGCTCGAAGAACCATCCTATCTAGGCGCTGTCCGAGCTTTTGCCGCCGCTGGCGCCCGGTTGGTACCAGTACGCGTCGACCAGGAAGGACTAGACGTAAATCGAGGCATCAAGCGATGTCCCGATGCACGCGTTGCCGTTATTACCCCATCTCACCAATTCCCTCTAGGAATGACCATGAGCGCTACTCGCCGCGTTCTATTGCTGGATTGGGCCACGCGGAACGGTTCATGGATCGTCGAGGACGATTATGACAACGAGTTTCGCTTTGGAATAAGGCCGATCGCTTCCCTTCAAGGCCTCGATAAAGATGACAGAGTCATTTACGTCGGCACCTTCAGCAAAGTTCTATTTCCATCGCTTCGGATCGGTTACCTGATTATTCCCAATGATCTTATCCCGGCGTTCTCGCGGGT
>JAFAIO010000448.1 GCA_019236675.1 Verrucomicrobiota bacterium | reverse complement strand
ACGTCGATTCGGTGTCCCCGTCGAGCTCAATTCGCAGAGCCTGCTTTAACATATCGTTTACCATTTCGGCAACCGAACTGAACGAATGAACCGGCTTTAGCGTAGAGCGCGACAGGACGACATATTGCTTCTTTTCTAAGTCGAACCCGAAATACCAAAGATCCGAGTCGCCAATAAACAGGTATTTCTCGGCGGTCTCAGGCATGAGGGACCAGAGCGAAAGATTTTCGGCAACCAGTGTCGGTCCGTAGGCCTGTTCGTCGGGAAGATCTTGTTCAACACTGTATAAGCTCACTCCGTTCTCCGAAAACCCGTCCACCTCTGCGAAGATGTCGTGCAGTTCGTTTGGCAGCTCGATTCCTAGTTCATCCTGGACGGCTTGTTCCGTTCGTTCGATGTCCTCAGGCAGAGCTCCGGGCAGAAGCGGGCGGCTGCCTCGCGCTCCATCCTTAGCGAGACGATGTTCGAGGTTGGCTCGTTCATCGGAAGATAATTGATTGTAATATTGGGAAGCTCGTAGATCGCTGACAAACAAGTCGCTGAGCTCGTGCAATAGGTCGGTGTCGAGGTTCATAGCTAAACTTTCGCAGTAGCGCCGGCGTTTACCTTTGGTCCGGCTGAGATTTTGTGTTGGGTTCGTTTTCGATTGGATTTTGTTTTTGCCGGCAGCGGTGTTTCCGGAATTGTGGTGAGCCCTGAATCGGCCAAGGGCAGCTTGTGCTTTGGGACGTGGTCGGCGCCAAGTTGACGTCCGTTAACGTAGGCATCGCCTGGAAGCCATTCGGCGGATATAGTTTCCACCTTTCGGGCGAGGGCATCTCGCACCGCCTGGTTTGCCGATTCTTCCTTGTTCTTTGGGCTGTAAAACTCGCCGAACGCCCGGGTAATTTCATGAAACTCCTTTGGTACAGAGTAAGCGCGGTGTCCGGTTGCTTTGGAAAATTCCAGTATACGCTTTTCCCAGACCTCTGGTAAAGGCGGTGCGCCGAGATTCTTGAGGTGTTCCCTAAGCGCTTCAGCGGTTTTGAATCCCTGACTGATAGGCGGGTAAAATGGGAACAATGGACGAACCACATAGATCGGGATCTCACCACTTGGCGCGTTATGGGTCTGCGGATGGAGCAACAAACTATGCCAAAAATGATGCGGGTTTTGAGACTGATCGCGGCCGCGTCGTGTGGTGTTTGCAATGACAAAATTGCGGGGGTGGTTAACAACATCGTTACCCCCAGCGACGGCGACGCTTTTGGGAATCATATGATGACAGTTGTAATTGACCTTCCGAGCATGCAAAGCCCGCTCCGGCGGCGCGGATATGTCGGCCTGTGTTGCCGGAACCCGGCCTGCTTCCATCATTTTGACTCCGTCCGGCCCAACGGCGAGCAGAGCCAAGGTGCGTCCGATAGGATGGCTGACTAAAGCCTGGACATATTCTTGTCTGATATTGTCATAGGCGGCAATCGCAGTGTGGTATTCTTCACCCTTACGATCAAGGCATCGGCCCATGATCCGGTCCAAAACGACACCGGGTAGCTCCGGGCAAGCGCCCACTACTTCCGGGTCAGCTGCCAATTTCTCAAATTCGCGAATCGCTTCTGCGACCGCATCAATCATCTCCTGACGCGGCGGCGGAGGAGGCTGTTTCTTAGAACGGCTCATAGTTGGGGAGTGGGATGAGGGAGGGCGGGGGACAGGTGGCGCGTGAGTCGTATCCGAAAACGAATATAAAAACATGTGTGTGACATGTTTGGATATATGAAGGATAGTGAAGTGAAAGTAAAGAACAAAAAAATCATATGTTATTATATTAGGCTAAAAAGCGGATGCCGAAATGCGAAAAACCCGAGACGCGAAGCGCTGCTAGATTTTTTCGAGACTGAGCTTGCGGGGTTGAAAAGGCGGCTCCGTAGGAGTCAAATCTTTATAGCTAGCGACGCAAAGAAACGGGTTTAGCTCCGGAGGAGCGACATCTAATGGGGAACGTTGGCCAGGCACGAGAAACGCTCTCGATGTCGCTCCTAACGGAGCTTGTTCGCGTATTAGATTGCCGTAGCTGTAAAGATTTTGCTCCTACGGAGCTAATCATGTGCTGTGTTTGAATCAGCCGCCAAAGAGTGGACGCACCCCAGCAGGCTCAGCCTAGAGGCTAAGATCTTACAGCGCTTCGCGCCTAGAAACTCGCTCCATTTCCTCGCAATGCGGCCAAGTGGGCGAAGCGTCTCGACTCTCGGCCGCCCTCCTCACAACAACATAAACGCTAATCCCACAATCACTGTAGGTACCGCTGCTGCCAGGAGTAGGCCGAGAGGCGAAATACCGGCTTCGCCGAACCGCGAAGCCAGAATGCTCTGACCAGCCGGGTTGGGGGCATTGGCAATCACGGTTAAACCGCCGCCGGTCACGGCGCCAGCCATAACCGCGTAGCGAGAAGAATCGGGGAACCCGGGAACCAAGGTAGCGAGGTAAGTGATCGCCGCGTTGTCATTGAACGCGGTGAGGACCGTGGCGCAGATCATCAACGGCCATTGGCTAAGTTCTTTGAGGACAGGACCGATCCACCAGGACTGGCAGCCGCCGTGGATGACCAGGGAGGCCAAGAAAAATCCTACCAACAAAGGAGGACGCAGAGCGATCCCTTGCTGGTTGTGTCGTGTCGCCGAAACAAACGCCAGAAAGAAAAGGAAACCGAGCACAATGAGCACCGGGTAATGCGCATTGAGAACAGTCCAGGCGAGGAACAACAAGTGAATCACCGTTATTGACCAAGGCACTCTTCTCCGATCCTCATCTCCAAATTCGCGCTGCTCTTGGCTGAGCCGGTTGAACTCTTTTAGAAAGACGAGCCAATAAAGAATGTTTGAGATAATGATGGCGATGATGGCTTTCCACCCAAAGTTCGCCGCCATGAAAGGCATAGTCCATTTCCACGCGCTGGCCGCTAGCACCACCGGCGGAGCCGCGAAATGGGTTAGCGTACCGCCGACAGAAATATTGACGAAGAGCAATCCGAGAGTGGCATATTTCAAGCGGCCACTCGGATGAAGATTATAGAAGCGGTGCCGGAGCAACAAAGCGCAAATCGTCATTGCGGCCGGTTCCGTAATAAAAGAGCCCAATATTGGGCCGATGGTTAATATCGAGATCCACCAGGCCGCAGGTGAACTTCGGCCGATTTTTGCGACTTGCGAGATCGCGGTTTCAGCCAAGCGCAGGATAGGCAACGATCCGGAGATCGCCATGATTACGACGACAAAGACGGCGTCGGCGACGTTAACATGGCCGACATAGTCGACCATGGCGCCCCAGCCCTTGAATACGACGATGGCAATGAAGAGCGGAATCAGCCAGATGCCGAAGACCGCTTCGATCTCTCCCATAAAATGGTAGAACTGAGCCCAGAAGATCAGATGATCGCGTTTGTCGTCGGGAACCGTTACTTCGGGATCTGCCGCCTCTTCCTCGAGATGTAACAAACGATGTTCAAAACTCCGCGAACGCTTCTGGAATTGGGCGGCTAGAAAAGTGTGCGTGATCGCTAATGCGAAAATGACGGTGGCGATAAGGTTAAGCGGCTCGCTTTGAACCCGGCCCCAGAGTTTCGCCGGCATGAAGGTTACATCGTCATCATGATAGCTAGCCGGGTCTGCCGGGTAAGCCAGACCGCTAACGCCCGCGGCGTGGGCCGAGGGTGAGAGCACTAAGAACCAGCCCAGCAACAGGAGCAGGAGCCCAACGCTGCGAAGGGGTGAGGTGAAAGGTGAAAAGTGAAAGGTGACAAGTGAAAGATTGCGGATACTGCGCGATCGGTGACGGTATCGCTTTACTCTAAAAGCGGTAGGTTTCCTACCTGCGCTGCCGTTTTCAGGGTGGGTGAGAAACCTTTCACAACCGGGCTTCAGGGTTCGGTGTCGTTCTTTCACAGCCCTTTCTTGTCCATGTCGGCTAAGCATTTCTGGATTGCATCCAAAGCGACGTCGGCGTCCGGACCTTCGGCCGTAATCAGAATTTCTGCGCCCGTCCGGATATCAGCGGTCATGATATCCATGATGCTGATGGCCGAACAAACCCGCCCATTTGCTTCCAGGGTGATCGCGCTCTTGAAACGCATCGCGCAACGCACGAGCTCACTGGTCGGGCGAGCATGCAGGCCGGTGGGATTGGTTACCAGCATCTTCCGGCTTACCTTGATCGAGTTCGGGCGCGGTTTCCCGGACATGGTCGAATGTGGGTTTAGATAGCTTGGGAAGGGGTTGCTGTGAACTCGTCCTCACTGATTTCTTCGATCTTGAGAACGTGTGGATTTTCGCAGCAAAGCTCCAAAAATCGATCACGATCTTCTTCCTCTTTGAGCTCGACCAGAATCAATTGCGTACTGGCATTTCGTTTGCGTGCCCAACCAGAGACCCACGGAATATGCACGACAGGTGGAAACACGTGAAACTGATAAAACGCCGCGTCTTCGTTTTGAAATGTGATTCGAAAACAGAATCGATTCATTATGGACCTAAGTAATCGTTGGATCCGGGCGACGCAAAGGGTTCGTGTGGTTTGGTCCAAACTCTAGGGCGCGGAGGTCATCAGGTCGCGGTTCGGCCCGTACACCCGTAGGCCCCACAGACGGAAAACGAACCGCAGATTAACACAGATACACGTAGATTAGACTAGTCCGAAGAACACGTTTTAGGGTCGATTACTGGTCGAAATCAGAGCCACTATCGGAAGGAATGTTCTATCGATCAGACGCGTAGTCGAAGCCCAGACCGAGTATCTGCGTTAATCTGCGGTTCGTTTCCGTTTTCAGCGCGGCTCTATGCCGTCGCCCCTGGACTCTCGAAAAATGCGAAGAACGCTCCTTGCGGATCTTGAACAACGGCGAATCGGCCCGCCTTTTCTATCTCGGTTGCCGGAACCACCACGGTGCCACCGCCTTGCTTCAACTGCTCAAGCGCCAGGTCCAACTTAGCTACCAGGAAATAGAGCAACCAGTGGGGCGGCGCGCCGTCGGAAGGTCTAACCGGTGGAATACCACCGATGAACTCGCCGCGGTTAACGATGTGGAGATAGCCCGTATGAATCTCGCCCGGTGGAAATTCCCATCCGAACAGAGACCGATAAAAGACCTCCGCGGCAGCCTGATCCGGAGTGGCTAAGTCCGCCCAACAGAACGTACCGGGAACGCCGGTTAAACGGATTCCGATGCTGCTCTTGGCTTGCCAAATCGAAAAAATAGCGCCCGTGGGATCTTGGATGACGGCCATTCGTCCGGCGTCAAACACGTCGAAAGGCTCCGCCAGGGTGCGTGCACCGAGCGATTCTGCCTTCGCCGTGGTGGCGTCGGCGTCCTCTACGGCCACATATAACATCCAATGGGGCGGAACACCGTGTTCCCGTTGGTCTTGGCTGAGGGTACAGGTGGCGCCCACCACGCGTTGCTCAAGCTGAAACATGGTATAGAACTGGTCCGGTCCGATCGGAAGATCGTCAGGCGTCCAGCCGAAAATCTTACTATAAAACGCTTTCGCTGCCTGCTGGTCGTTCGTGCTGAGCTCAGCCCAGCAAAATGTACCGATTCTGAATTCGTCGATTTGGGGCATGAAGGACCTTTATGGATTTATTTGTAACCGCCAAACGCAAATCGCCGCGATCTGGGTAAAGATTGGGTGACGATGGCTCGCTGCAGGAGCTAGGAGCTAGAATCTAGGAGCTAGGAGAGGGGGTATCGGCGTGTGGCGCACTAGCGGACGCAGCGGCCCCAGTCCCTGGAAGCACCGTCCACTGCAGCCCACGAGAGTCTAGCTCACCATGCCCCCTCCTACCTCCTAGATTCTAGCTCCTAGCTCCTGCAGCGAGCCTCACGCGAGCTGCTCAGAACGGCTGTCTCAATTGCATGTCCGCTTCGTGCAGCCAATTGACACCTTGATCATCGAGTTGGCCGGTTTCCCGAAGGTGAAAAAGAATTTGGCTGCATTGCTCGAAGGCAACGCGGGCGTCCTTTGATTCGCCTTGGTCCCGAAGAAGCTTACCCAGTGCCAGCTCGGTACCGGCAAAAGTCTCGTCAAGCTCATGGTTCTCGGGGTGAAGTTGCCGAAGCTTGGTCAAAATTGCGCTCGCCTCTTTGTATGAGTTTACGGCTTGGGTGGCCATTTGCTCGGCGGAAAACACAAACCCGATTGCTTCTAGATCGACGGTTAATGCTACGCCCAAAGTCGTGTCGGTCGGATTCGCCTGGTACGCGGCGCTCAGTATATTGCGAACTCGTTGATAAGCGTTGAGAGCATCCGAGTAGCGGCGCTTGGTGACAAGCAGAGCACCACATCGAGATACGACCCGGCATAGCGCCTGTTTAACGGTGGTGTCGGAAGCGAGTTTGGCGTCGGCTCTATTTAGAACGGTTGCGCTCTGCTCGAGGTGTTCCAGGGCCTCGTCATATCGGGTCAACTTTTCGGCGGCTAGCCCGTACTGTTCGAGAATATTTCCGAGTGCGAGCTGAGCCTTGCTGCCGTCGTCCGAGGCCGCGTTAATCTCGCTGAGGAGATCCACGGCTTCTTGGCACACCGGCAAAGCTTCCAGGGGCTCACCGCGTCCAATCAACAGAGAGGCGATGTTTCCTAAACCAACCGCCAGGTCTCGCTTGAAATCCTGGTTACCGGTATCGCGATTTACCAATTGCTGACGCAGATCTCTGGCGACCTCAAAGATCCGGAGCGCTTGCTGCGGCTTTCCTTTCGTCACAATCAGCGCCGCCGCATCATCGAGATTAACCGCTAGCTCCACTAACCAGCTGAGATCGGTATCGGCGGTGTCGGGCAAGGTTTTGACCGTGTCGCCGATCAGAGCATAAGCGTCGGCAGCTTCATCGTAACTGTTGAGCAAAAGCAAGATTTCACCGACCCAATCCTGGTTTATCGCCTGCTCACTAGCCCAAACATAATTCTGGGTGTTATGCCTTACCAAACGATCGCCGGCTGCACATGCTCTTTGATAAAACTGGAGACCATTAGCTAGTTGATGTTGTAAGATTAAACCTCTGCCCATCCTGGCCAGGCTTTCGACAAAATCGTGTAACCGCTCCGAATTCCCGGAGTCCTGATTCGCCAATGCTTGTCGGATTTCCAAGCTTTTCTGATAGTTAGCAAGTCCTCGTTCCAAACGGTTATTACCTACTAACATGTCGCCGAATTTTTCATAGGCAGAAGCTAGGCTCTGACGGCCGGCCACATCATTTGGATTTTGATCCGCTAGTTTTTGGTAGAGTGCGATCGCTTCTTCGAACGCAGCGCTAGCTTCATCGGCCTTCTGTTCGAGACCGAGAATCTCCCCTTTTTTGGTTAGCTCGAATGCATGTTTGAGGGGCGTAATAAGAGACTCAGCTCGGGCGGCGAAAGAGGCGAAAAGGACCAGCAGGTAGGTAGCAAGTAAGACGCGCCGGTCGTAGGAAAGCATGGAACAGCTTAGTAAATGGAGTGGTGGAGTATTGAAGCAGTGGGGTTGTGCCGTATCGCGTGACGCCCAATTATAATACAACTCCTTGGAAACTCACGCTTAAAGCTAAGGGCACGGTGCCTTTACCCTTTACCCATTACGCCAACACTCCGTCACTCCAATACTCAATCACGCCATTTTCCGCGCCCTCTACACGTTGAAACGAAACTCCATCACGTCTCCGTCTTGAACGACGTACTCTTTTCCTTCGATTCGCAGCTTGCCTGCTTCTCGCGCTTTCGCAAATGAGCCAAGCTGGATGAGCTCGGTGAAACTCACCGTCTCAGCGGCAATAAAGCCGCGTTCGAAATCGGAATGAATGACCCCGGCTGCGGCCGGAGCTTTGTCCCCTGCATGGATAGTCCAAGCCCGGGTTTCCTTTTCACCAGTGGTAAAATACGTGCGTAATCCAAGCAAATGATACACCGAACGTATCAGGTTCCCGACCCCGGTCTCCTTTAAACCAAGGCTGGCAAGATACTCGGCGGCTTCTGCTGCGTCCAAATCGACCAATTCGCTTTCGATCTGGGCGCTGATGACTACGGCTTCCGTATTGAGATGGGTTTGGACGTATTCGTTGACTTGCGCAACATAGCCGGTCGATGGGGCCTTTTCCGAGAGCATCGCGGCCAAGTCGGCTTCCGCCACGTTGCAGGCAAAAATCGTCGGTTTAGCGGTTAATAAGAAAAAGGAACGCAATAAATCGTTTTCTTCCTGAGATAGGGAAATGGCTGAAGCAGGCCGCCCGTCATTAAGGCTCGGCAAGAGCTTGTCGATCAGAGCCGCCTCAGCCTTGGCTTGTTTATCTCCGGCCCTCACCTGTTTCTGTAAGCGTTCAGCCCGCTTCTGCAGAGCGCTCAGATCGGCCAGGATCAATTCGGTGTTGATGACTTCAATGTCGCGAAGTGGATCAACCGTGCCGCTGACGTGATGAATTTCGCCGCTTTCGAAGCAGCGTACCACCTGAACAATTGCATCAACCTCACGAATATGACTGAGAAATTGATTACCGAGGCCTTCACCCTGGCTGGCGCCTTTTACCAGACCGGCGATGTCCACAAATTCGACCACGGCGGGTATGGTTTTCTGCGACTTGGAAATAGCTGACAAGGCGGCCAACCGGTCGTCCGGAACGGTTACGACGCCCTGGTTCGGTTCAATCGTGCAGAATGGATAGTTGGCTGCTTCCGCCTTTCGGGTCCGAGTTACGGCATTGAATAGAGTCGATTTTCCGACGTTTGGCAGCCCAACGATACCAGCGCTTAACATAAGGGCGGGAAACTTATCGATGCGCGACAAATCAGCACGCGAAATCTTGACTTTCTACAGGTCCGCCATACGATCCTCCCGCGAGGTCCCTCTTTGCCAATTCCCAACTTATTCCGATATGTCTGGTTCACCTACTTCAAATCCGAATAGCGATACAGGTCTTGCATCCCACATTGCTTCTGGGATTGCCGCCATCTTTCCTCCCCTTGCCGGGATTATCTTTTATTTTATTGAAAAGAAAGACTCTTTGGCGCGGCACTGGGCGGTGCAGAGCATATTTTTCGGTTGTACGTGGATAGTGCTTTGGATTGCTTACTCGATTGTAGCCGCGATCCTTGTACACATTCCACTTCTGGGTCCGCTTCTGTTGGGATTGGTTTACTTGATTTTGATGATCGGCGGCTTTGTTCTATGGCTCCTGGGCGTTATCAACGCGTTCCAAGGAAAAAAGTGGGAATACCCGATTATTTCGGAACAGTGCAAGAAGCTGTTCCCGAAGTTGGTTCCATAGCAAATTTGCTGGGACGAGGCTCCTGAACAGGCAGATTATATTGACGTAGGCCGCCGACGTGCCTAGTGCCAGCACCTGGTTGCACCCATATGCTCGCCGGCTTGTCCGACGTAGCGTTAGGTGCCGGGGTATATCGCGCGGCATGGTGATGCGCGTTGTTTGGGCGATGCATGTGGCCGTCTCGCCCCAAACCAAGATGCTAACGATTGCGCCAGACCACCCACCGCTCGGCACACGCTTCGGTCTAGCACGGCGTTGGGTTTCATCAAACGTCAGCAGCTGCGTTCAAAGTCTTAGGTCGTGCTGGAGCCTCGCCCCACCAAAACTTTGGGCGGCCAGACCATCACGTTCCTTTCACCACGGAATGCACCGCATCCCCAATCGGTGTGACGAAATCCAGGAGCTTCTGAGATAGGCCCGGATCCTTGCCCAGTTCTCCGATTTTGCGCACAATTGCGCTGCCAACAACGACGCCGTCTGCCCAAGCGGCGACTTGAGCGGCTTGGGCAGGGCTTGAGATGCCGAATCCGACCACGACTGGGAGAGTAGTGTGTTTTCGAATCTGCCCGAGGCGTTCAGGGATCGAACCGGCCAGATCATCACGTTCTCCGGTCACACCCTCGCGAGAAACATAGTAAACGAAGCCGCTGGCGTGCCCTGTGATGGACCTTATCCGTTCTTCCGGCGTCGTGGGAGCGATCAAGCGGATTCGATGGATTCGGTGAGCGTGACTTGAGTCTATCCCTTCTTCCGGGGGCAGATCCAAGAACAGGATTCCGTCAACGCCGGCGGCCAGCGCGTCTTCTTCAAACTGCGGGAACCCATACTGGAAGATTGGGTTGAGATAGCTGTATAAAACAATGGGCAAGCTGATCCTGCTCCGGATTAACGAAATCGTGTAGAGCAGCTTGGGGAGAGTGGCTCCGGCTTGGAGAGCTCGTTGGGCCCCGAGTTGGTTGGCGATTCCGTCGGCCAGCGGATCTGAGAAGGGAACGCCGATTTCCAGGACATCAGCGCCGGCTCGTTCAAGCGTAGCCGCGATCTCGATGGTCCTCTCCAGACTGGGGTCGCCACCTGTGATGTACACAATGAAGGCGCTTCGATTGTCTCGTTTAAGAGCAGTGAATTTCTCGTCAATCCGGTTGGTCATGTGCGGACAGAATAGCAAATAGCAGATAGCAAATAGCAAATTGTTCTTCTGGAGCGCGACGCGGGCTCTCTTTATTTGCTATCTGCTATCTGCTATTTGCTATTCTATCCGTGCCCTCGTCGCTTCTTCCCTTCTCCGCGGCTCTCTTAGCCGGCGGACGTTCGCGGCGGATGGGGCGCGACAAAAGGCTTCTGCTTGTCGATTGGCGCGGAGAACCAGTGCCCCTCTGGAAACGCCAATTAGAAGTTCTGCGCGAGCTTGCACCTGCCGAGTTACTGGTCTCGGGATTACCCGATCTCGAATACCCGCCGGATGCAAAGGTGGTGCCTGACGTTGTCGAAAACGGAGGCCCACTTGCCGGTATTCTCAGTTGTCTGAAGATTGCTCAGTCCAAGTTGTTGCTGGTTTTGGCGGTCGACCTGCCCAATATGAGTTCAACCTACTTAAGGTCATTGGTTCAGGCGTCAACGCCCGGCTCTGGCGTTGTACCGGCAATCGAGGAAGATCTGGAGCCAGTGGCCGCCGTATATCCGGTGGAAGCAGCTACGGTTGCACTCACCTTTTTGCAGCAGGGTAAGCGCAGTGTTCAAGCTTTCGCCCGCCAGCTGGAACGGAACGGTCTCGTAAACATCCAAAAGGTTGCTTCCGGCGAAATGGCCCTGTTTCAGAACTGGAATTCGCCGGAGGACCTCGCTAGCTCGCCTTAGGCTCGCTAGCGAATGACAAATAGCAAATAGCAGATAGCAAATGGCCGGGCGCGCGTGGCTGCGAATTTAATCTGCTATTTGCTATCTGCTATTTGCTATTCAGCGAGCCTAAGGCGAGCTAGCCGGGCTCGGGCTGGGTGTCGCGTCGCTATCGTCCGCATCATCGTCTTTGTCTGCCATGTCCACGTTTTCGTCAGTACGCAAGATTTGGCCAGTATCGGCGATATGCACCTCGAGGTAAGGTTGGCTGTTGAGGGTGATGCTGATCTTGTAAATGAGGGCCGGACCCCAGTCGTAAGTCTCGATATTTGCGACCGCTTCCTGCGGATTCTGAAGAACACTCTTTAAACTGTCCCGAACAGGGCCAGGTAGAGAATCGACCGTGATGGGATCCGCCAGTAGCGCGCTTGATAGCAAGACAATCGCAGCGATTACAAACATCCAACGCATAGCCGGGAAGCTATGGTTGAAGCGGGTCAACCGCAAGGGGATGGCAGGAGCCAGGAGCTAGGAGGATTTTTGGTGGGGCGAGGCTCCCGAATGAGAAACAGACTCTATCGGAGCGACTGGTGCCGAGATTTTGTAAAAATGCTGTTATGACAATGCGTGCGCCGAGCCGTAACCCAGCGCTGCACCACGGCTCGGAGCGTGTTAAGGCCTATTGGCGCTGCCCAGTGAAACAACCGTGATTTTCCCTGTTCACACCCCTAACCGTTTCGGGAGCCTCGCCCCATCAAAAACCTCCTAGCTCCTAGATTCTAGCTCCTGACTTCTTTTTCCCCCTTCCCCCCGCAACCGATCCGGCTACTATTCGCCGAAAATCATGCAAACTCTCCAGCGACTGACTCCTTGTCGGAACGTCAAGTATTTGCTCTTAGCCTTGAGTACGAGCCTTTGTCCGCTCCCGCTCTTCTCGGCTCCATTGACACTCGGGGAATCGATGGTGGTGCCCGGAACAAAAGGCGGGTTCGATTTTCTCGAAGTGGATCGGCAGATGCATCGGTTATTAGCAGATCATACCGGCAATAAATCTTTGGACGTCTTCAATCTTCCGGACGGAAAATTTATTAAGAGCGTTGCGACCGGCGCGGCGCAGGGTGTCTCAGTTGATGCTGCTCATGACAATTACTACGTCACGGTCAGCGATCAGAAGAAGCTAGTCGAGGTCGATCGCAGAACACTTGAAGTGAGTGGCGCGGTTGATCTCCCAGGGCCCCCTGATGCCTTAACTTATTTTCCGAAAACCGGCATGGTATACGTGGATCATGATGACGGTGAAGACCTTTGGGTAGTCGACCCTATGGCTAAAAAAATTGTCGCTACGATTACGATCCCGACCGCTCCGGAATACATTTTGTACGATCCGGATTTTGATGGGCTATTTCAGAATATCAAGTCCAAGCCCGTAATGTTAGTGATTGATGCAACGGCCAACACGGTCGCACAGACTTGGTCAACGTTACCGGCTGAAAAACCGCACGGACTAGCGATCGATTCAAAGACGCGCCGATTATTTTCGGCCGGTGGAAACGGAAAGTTGGTGGTAATGGATTGCACCACGGGCGTCTGTCTGAAGTCAGTTGATATCGCGCCCGGAGTCGATCAAATCGCATTCGATCGAGGGAACCAACGGATTTACTGCGCCAGTGGCCAAGGTAAACTATCGGTTTTGGAAGAGACCATCGAAGGCGCTAGATCGTTGGGTGACGTCGAGACGCCGAAGGGAACGCATACCCTGGCGATCGACCCAGACACTCATTCAGTTTGGATCGCATTCGCGAAGGAAGGTGTGGCGTATATCGCAGAACTGAAAGCGCTCTAGTTTCAGTCTGGAGCGCTGCCTGTCCTCCATAGCTTTAGCGACGGAGGAAGCGAGGCAATGCTCCACTCAATTCGATTACAAAACTGTAATCATCGTTAAAAAATTTTAACGATTGGAGGGTTTGCCAGCTACCACCCCTCCTTAGGATCGCGGGCGTGAAAAACACGCCGGCGCTACACCTTGCGTCTGCTAAAAATTCCTTAGCAGCGCGACGCTCTGACTGGTTCTCCGCCGTTTCATGGAGGATATTCTTTTCGTCATTGTTTCTTGGTTCCAGCCTGACAATGTTGGCCCAAGACACAGGCAATCCGAGTAGTTCCCCATCTCCAGGAAGCCAATTGCAACAGCTGGTCGTTACGGGAATGGCGCCAGTCACTACCCAGGAGCGCGCTCTGCAAGATCAACGTCTTGCGCCTAACGTCGAGGACGTTCAGTCTGCAGAACAGATTTCCAAATATCCGGATGTTAACCTCGCTGACGCGATAAAACGAATGCCGGGGGCCGGCGTCCAGAATGACACGGAGAAGGCCGTTACATCACGCTGCGCGGGCTTGATTCGAACTTGGTTGGAGTGACCTGGGGAGGTGTGCGGATTCCTTCCAACGATTCGTCCGGACGGCACGTGGCTTTCGATCAGATCCCGGCCGGACTCGTCAGCCAGATCGTTATTACCTATGCGAATAGGGCCGATATGGATGCCGAGGCATTGGGCGGCTCCATCGAACTAACGCCTCGAAGTGCTTTCGACTTGGATCAGCCGTTTCTCGAGGGGCATGTGGGTTCGGGCTGGGAGCCCCTCCGACACCAGTATGGAATCATCGACGCCGCGGTCGTCGGTGGGTTGACTTTCGGCTTAGGTCCAGGAGGTAACCCATTCGCGCCCGCGCCATCGCCTGCCGTCGTTCCTACTCCCGATGGGAAATCCGTGGATACAAAGAATGCGGGCAGCGGAGAAGGACTGGTAACACCTTACCGGCCGTTTGGTGTACTCGGTGAGTTCAGCTTTTACGAAGATCACCGCGGGATCGACGATTTCGAACCTGCTTATTCGGATTCGAATCCGCCAGCAGGATCCGACAAGGTACTTAGCGCTATTGATTTTCGCCGTTATACCTATAACCGGACATTGCACGGGTACGGCGGCACATTCGATTATCGGCCCGATCCTAACAACAGCTTCTACATCAGCTTTGTTAACGCGGGCTATTCAGAACAAGTTCACCGGCAAATCTTCAACCTAAGCGGTCTTGACGACGCCAACGCTGGCGGGTCACTCCTTGGCCCCAACCCCAGCCCTGATGGGTCTTTCACGGCAACAAACGTAGTCATGAGCGAAGACTTGCGGTTTAATCTGGAGCATTTCGAGAACTGGATTGTCCAAGGCGGCGGCAGGAACGTTCTCGGTCCATTTATTATTGATTACAAAGGATCTTTCGCTCAGGCCTGGGATGATAATCCGCACGACTTTAACCCGAGCTTTTCGACCGATGCTAGCGAGACGGTAACTTATAACAATTCCGGTCTCTCCAACCGGCCAAGTTTTCAATACAGTAATCCCACGAATTCGGCGCTAAACGTAAACCGGTTCGATCCGACTCAGTATCTTTTCAGCGGGCTCACCATCGATAACAATCACACCCTTGACACCGAGATCGCCGGCAGCATTAACCTGACTATTCCTTTCGATGTCTATGGTAATCCGAGCAATTTGAAATTCGGCACCAACCTGCGCTATCGGAGCAAGACGTTTTCGGACCACCCGGCGACCTATTCAACCTATACGGATCCGGCGACCGGCACCAACGACTTTACCCTCGCACAAGCGATGGCCGGGCATCTGAATACGCTCTATGATGGTTACTGGCTAATTGGCTATTCTCCGGACCCCGGACGCTTCAATGCCTTTACTAACTCTCATCCTGGTTTCGTCCGCAACGTAACTGCAGATGAGGTCACGGCATTGCAGGCATTTTACGACGACACCGAAAACGTGTTTGCCGGTTATGGTCAATACGACATCACTCTGTTTAACCGGTTAAACTTGTTGGCTGGTCTGCGAGCGGAGGTGACGAACGCCGTGTACGGCGCCAACGCGAACACGCCAGGCTCGGACCCAACACTGCCAGGCTCTTACCATTTCGTAAATCGGCCCGTAAATTACACGGACTTTTTTCCGACCGCACAGATTCGCTACGAGATTATTCCGAATATCCTGCAGACACGCCTAGCATATTCCACCGCTATAGGCCGGCCTGCATTCAACCAGGTAACAGCCGCCACCGTGGTTGATCAATCTAACCTGAGTATTACCACCGGGAACCCAAATCTAAAGCCAACGACCGCGAACAATTTCGATTTCACGCTGGAGTACAATCCGACCAAGGATTCGGTGTTCGTGGTCGATCTATTCGACAAAGAATTCGATAACTACATCTTCACGCGCACAGTCAGGACGGTCATCAATAACCAGATCTTTGACGAAAACACCTTCCTGAACAGCGGAACCGCTTATGCCCGCGGGATTCAGCTGGCTTTCGAGGAACACATGCGGTTTCTCCCAGGGCCACTCGGGGGGACTGGGATTCGCGGCCAATTACACCTATGCCGATTCGGAGGGAAGAACTCGGCCGACCGATCATACCAAGCTGCCGTTTACTTCGCCGAATGTGTATAATGTCGCCGTCTTTTATGAGAAGTACGGTTTTACCATCTCGCTGGCGGGACAGTACACCGACCACAACCTTTCCTCGGTAGGCACCACGTTTCGTCTAGACTAATACTTCGATAGTCGGTTCACCTTGGATTTGGCTGCGAGCTATATGACCCCTTACGGAGTTGGGGTGTATTTCAATGCCAAGAACCTCACTAATGCCCCTTGGCGCATTTATGAAGGTGAGGCAAACCGCCCCATCCAGCGCGAGTTCTACGACATTACCTACGAGTTTGGAATGAAATTCAAATTCTAGAAATGAGTCTCCATCGGGCGGCGCCGGATGTCTCGGAATGCTGCGTAGGAGTTAAATCTTAAATGTTCCGAAATGCTCCGTAGGAGCGACATTTTGTGGCGAATATCAACCCACGAACCAATCAGGTGCCGCTCCTACGGAGCTCCAGCTTTATTTTTGTTACGGCGTTGCTATAAAGATTGTGCCCCTACGGGGCGAAGGCCGCCACTCGAATTGAAAGCCTAAATACCATGAAACAGACCCGGCGAAATTTCTTACAATGGTTGTTCGGTCTATTTCCATTGTTTACTGGCCTATTCGCTCAGTTCAGAGCGCGGGGAGCGACGACGGCCGCTATCCCAATTGCCGTCGAGTCCAGCCGGGCCGAACTAACTTTTCTTATATTTGGTGACTGGGGCCGGGGAGGGGAATTTCATCAACGCGATGTTGCCAACCAAATGGGGTTGGCGGCAGAGAAGCGGCATTGTCGTTTCATCGTTTCGGTCGGAGACAATTTCTACGAGAAGGGCGTGGAGAGTGCCGTTGATCCTCAATGGAAGAGTTCATTTGAGGCGGTCTACACCGCGCCCTCGTTAGGCGCTCCTTGGTATGTGATTCTCGGCAATCACGACTACAAAGGACGGCCGCAAGCCCAGCTCGATTATGCAGAGGCGCATCCGAATTGGAAAATGCCGGCGCGTTATTTCTCCACCGTCGAGCCGATCGGTGACAAAGAGAAAGTGGAATTTTTCTTCATCGATACCAGCCCCTTTGTCGAGGAGTACCGCGATAAAGCGGATATGCGAGACGAGATTGTTTCTCAGGACACCTCCGCTCAGGTGCGGTGGTTGGACCAGGCGTTATCCAATTCGACGGCGTCTTGGAAAATCGTGATCGGGCATCATCCGATCTTCTCCGGAGGGAGTGAGCATGGCGATCAGCCGGAATTAATTCGCGACATTAATCCGCTGCTAGAGAAGCATCGGGTGCCCGCCTATTTCAACGGACATGATCATGATCTCCAACACATTGTCCGTGGATCCGTAGAGTATTTTAACACGGGAGCCGGTTCTAAAGTCCGAAAGCCGGGTCCCACCGAAGGGAGCAGATTCTACCGAGGTACCCCCGGCTTTATGGCTGTCGCTTTGACAGCCAAAGAGATGCACGTTGAGGTCATCGATTACACCGGGGCGTCACTATATCAGACCGGGGTCCAGAACCGGGCGGCGGCAGAGGCGTGAGCGCGCTTGGCCTGGAGGGGAGCCGCTTTGGAATGAGCCTTTAGAAACAATCGATATTCGTCATATCGTTAGCCTGACCTGAAAACGTTAAAGCAGGCGGCTCCCGAGAATTACCCAGCGCGATGTTTAACCGGCAGCGTGGAAAACGAATGAAGAAAGCGCTGGGCGGGAAATCGCGCTGGGTTATTCGCGGGAGCCGCCTGTTGCGCACGCGTCTCAGCGGCACGCATGATAGACCAAAATTGCCGGGGTCTTAGGGTGCGCTCCAAAGCGGCTCCCCTCCAGGCGCTTTGCCACCACTTGCCGGCTCCTCTCCTCCAACACCTTTTCCCTTCACGAAATCGGTGGTGTCGCAATCACACCCCCAGTTCCTGGCAAAGCCTGGCCCTTAAACAGCGTCTTCACGGATTCACGGCTTAAAACCATCAAAGAAAAAATCCCCAGTACGATCCCTGGGATACCGCCGACAACCAAAGTAACGATGGCCAAAATAAAACAGAACCAGTATCCCCCCTGATGCTTTCGGTATTTTCCACCCGCCATCAGCGTTAGCACACCGTAAACAACAACGATCAAAAAGAGGACGGCACCGACACCGATCAGAACCCCGCCGGCGACGCTTGCGGACCCGCTGTCTTCCGATGACGTTGAGCTCGGGGGATTGGTCAACAGGACCAGACCGATTACCAGGAAGTATCCGCCGATGAGAAGGCCGCCGACAAGAGAGAGCGCGCCCCAAATATAGTGGAAAATGCCAAGTAGCTTCAGGTGTTCGAGGTCTTTTTCCATGCCCCCGGTTCTCTCAAATTTGAAGGGTTTGGTCAATGTCTTGGGTGAGAAGAATTAGGAAGTGAATCTTTATGTGGTAAGGAAGAGAAAAGCGGAGCAAAATTAAATGCAAATAACTTGCATCAAGCTCTCCGCTCTCTATCCTCGGGTCCGGTGATTAGACGCGCGACGAGATTGTGGCGGTTTGGTCCGCTGATCCAGACGGGTCAGCGATGGACCGGCGCCGTTTTGGTCGTCGCGGTATTGTGGGCTTTAACTCTTTCGGTTTCACCGCAGCTGCACGAGTTAGTCCATCCGGACGCCGATCATGAGGATCATGATTGCGCCGTCACTCTCTTTCTTGGGGGTGGGCTGGTGCATCCTCCATTGCTGCCCAGCCTCGTTGCCGGACCGCTAGTTCTCTTCCTCAGCCAAACTCCTAGCCCGCCCCCGGAGATTTTTGCGGCGCTGTTTACCGGGCAACGTATCTCTGAGCGCGGACCACCCGTGGACCCGGCGGAGAGTGCTCAATTTCTGAGGTTCTTAGCTCCGTAGGATAACCTTTATAGACCGGGTCACCGCCGACCGACTGCGTCGCGCTCTCGAGAAGCGACTCCTAACCGAAAGCGGATGAGCAGGAGCTCATCCCTACCGGCAGAGCGCAAGCAATTCGGTCATCCGGAGCGATAAAGATTTCACTCCCCCGGAGTGCGATCCGGCATACGACAGGCACCTTCCGCCACTCGGAAAAAAGCCGGTGGGTATCGACGCGTACATTAGTCGCAGCCGCTCCCCAAAGGTAGGAACGGATGGCGCTTCTTCTTAGAACCTAAGAGAGGCCATTGCGCAGACGACCGACTTCCGGCGCCTAACCCTTGACCGTCAACGTCCTTTTTTTCGCGAGCAGTAAATGAATCTTTCTATTTCACTTTTTTGCCCTTTTTCCTATTCACGCCTTCTTTCTATTATTGGTGCGTCGTCTATTCTCTTTGTCGCGTCCATCTCACCAACGTCGGCTCAAGAGACCGGTTCTCCATCCCCGACACTGAACGAACAGTCCACGCCGGCCGCCGATCAATCATCCCAAGCGCTGAATCCAGTCACCGTCGTCGGCCAATTGAACGAGGCCCGCGACCAAATTGTACCTTATCTTGGCGCAACCAAGTACTCGATTGGGCAGACCGAGATCCAATCCATGTCGCAGGGCGACAACGCCCCCTTTAATCAAGTTATTCTGCGGGCGCCCGGCGTTGCTGAAGACTCGTATGGTCAACTGCACGTGCGCGACGAGCATGCCAATCTGCAGTACCGGATCGATGGAATTCTAATTCCGGAGGGGATCACCGGTTTCGGTCAAGAGATCGATACTCGGCTGGTTGAGAACGTCGATCTGATCACTGGTTCGTTGCCGGCGCAGTTCGGGTTTCGCACCAGTGGGATTATCGACATTCAGACAAAGGAAGGCCCTAACCTCAACGGTGGCGCGGTCTCGATGTATGGAGGTTCGCATGAGACGATCAATCCCAGCTTTGAGGCGGGAGGCTCAGCCGGCAACTTTAACTACTTCGTCCTAGGTAGTTACGATTCGAATACGTTAGGAATCGAAAATCCTACGGGTTCAACCCATGCCATTCATGACCGCACCGCCCAGTATAAGGGGTTTGCCGACCTTTCTTATATCATTGATAACACCAGCCGAATTACGCTGATACTGAGTGGCACCTATTCGGATTTCCAGATCCCGAACAATCCAAACCAGACACCCCTTTTTGCTCTGGCGAATGCGGATCCAAACAAGTTCAACTCGAGCAACCTCAACGAAAATCAGCACGAACAGAACGACTACGCCATCCTTGCTTATCAGAAGACTTTCGACGGCGTAACCTTACAGCTGGCGGCATTTAGCCGGTACAGCGCAACCCTGTTCACGCCTGATAACCAGGGAGATCTGATCTTCGACGGCGTCGCCAGCCGGGTGGACCGGAATATCTTTTCGAATGGGGTTCAGTTTGACGCCAGTTGGTCAATTAACGAATCGCATACTTTGCGGGGGGGATTTCTGGTAACCGTCGAGAAAGCGGTCGTAGACACGAACGACCTGGTTTTCCCGACGACTGTCTCGGGCGCGCAAGCATCGGATGTCCCTATTTCGATCACGGATAATAGCAGTAAGACTGGTACCTACTACGGACTTTATCTCCAAGACGAATGGAAAGTTTTCGAACCGTTAACCATCAACTTTGGCGGCAGATACGATATCGTGGACGAATACGCACACGCCAGCCAGCTAAGCCCGCGCGTCAACATTGTTCTGAAACTGACTAGCAGCACGACATTGCATGCCGGATATGCCCGCTACTTTACACCTCCGCCGTTAGAATTAGTGGCGACAAGAGACTTGGCAAAGTTCGTTGGCACGACCAACCAATCCGCTGTCAATATCAGTACTGCAGTCAAACCGGAGCGAGCGCACTATTTCGATGCCGGTATCACCCAACAGATTACGCCAGCCTTTTCGGTGGGGGTTGATAGTTACTATAAAGAGGCACACAACCTAATCGATGAAGGACAATTTGGCGCGGCGCTGATTTTTTCGCCGTTCAATTATCTGCATGGCAACCAGTATGGTACGGAGTTCACCGCCAACTACGCCCAAGGCGGCTTCAATGCCTATTTTAACTTCGGGTTTGAGCGCGGCACCGGTGAAAAATTCAACTCGGGTCAGTTCTTATTCGGTGCCGATGAAATAGCTTTCGTTGCAAACCATTACGTGTTTCTGGACCACGACCAGCGGTACACAGCATCTGCTGGCGCCTCTTATACCTATCAAGCCACCACAATCTATGGCGATATGCTGTACGGAAATGGCCTTAGAACCGGGTTTGCCAACACTGACGAGGTGCCGGCTTATTGGGTGTTTAACGTCGGCCTCAGCCATACCTTCAAACTACCTGAGTATGGAAAGATTCAGGTGCGCTTCGATGTGACGAACTTATTCAACAACGCCTATCAACTTAGGACCGGGTCCGGCATCGGAGTATTCGCGCCGCAGTATGGAGCGCGGCGCGGGTTTTTCGGCGGCGTATCTTGGATATTCTAAAGCGGTTGCATGCTGGTTCCGACAGTTGTACACAAGGGAACAATGGACGGGAAACGCTTGGCTACGGCGGTCGCATTCATGATGGCGCCTATCTCATTCCTGGCGGCACAGGAGAAGGGAGGCCCATCGACTCAAGGCGACCTCGAAGCCATCAAGGCTGAATTAAGATCACAGGACGATCGTATCAACAGGTTATCTGCTGAAGTCACTCGGTTAGTAGAAGCATTGAAAGATAAAGGGATCACTTTTGAGAAAGGGAACGAAGCGACCCCAAAGGCGTCTCCGGCGCCAAAGGCTTCTCCGATCAACCCGAGCGCAACAGTTCCAGGTACAGTTGGTGTCGATAATCCGTCACCAACCGCCATGGGGGGTGTTCGCACTCATGTCGTGGCCAAGGGCGAGACGTTGACCCAAATCGCGAAACAGTACGGGGTCACGGTCGACGATATCGAGCAGCTCAATAAGATAACGGATGCAAAGAAACTGCAGATCGGCCAGACATTGAAAATTCCGGGATCTGGCAGCAGCCCCTCGCCATCGCCGAGCGAGCAAGACTAACGGAGACTCGCCTGAGGCTCGCTCCGAATAGCAAATCGCAAATCGCAAATCGCAAATGGGTTTAGGCACGACGCGGAGTCATTTACTATTTGCTATCTGCTATTCGGGAAGGAGCTTTGGGCGACTTCCCGCGGCTCCCTAGGAGCCAAATCTTTATAGCCCGAGCCCGCAAAAAAAGGACTAGCTCCGGAGGAGCGACATCTAGTCGAGACCCACCGTCTATCTCGCTTCTAGCGGAGCTAGTCGCCTTTTACGTTACCGTAACTATAAAGATTGTGCTCCTACGGCTGATATCTCCTCAGGTGAAACATGCCAAGAATTGACCCAAGTTTTTCGACATCCTGTTAGGCTCGATCCCGCATACTCAATAGCCAATCGTCGGTAGCCAAGCAGGTTACACCCTGAGCACGCGATTTGCTATTGGCATTTGCTATTGGCTATTGGCTATTCGGAGGCGAGCATTAAGCGAGTCTCCGAGTTGCTTTCCAATTTGTAACTTAGTAATGTACGGATATGCCCGAGAGGACGCAGAAACCACCAGCACCGGCACCTTGGGAACCTAAGCAAGGAGATGGAGACGGGCCGCGGAGTCCCGACGTCTCTAAGCCGGACACGAAAGATTTGTTGAAGCGGATGCGAAAGGTCGATCCGAACCAGTCGAAGCGCTACCGGCAGCGGACTGGCCAGTAAAATGGAGTTGCTTGAATCGAATTCCGCGAACGCGGGCGATTTCGTGACTTTGCTGCGCCGCTCTGGTGCCTTGCGAGAACAAAAGCATCTCCACGGACACCCGTCGGCCTTAGGCGGACACCCGCCGGTTGTAGAAACGCAAGCGACCACGGTTCTTGCCTTCAAATTTTCTAACGGAGTCCTCATTGCAGGGGACCGTCGAGCTACCGCAGGCAACGTGGTGATGTACGATCGAGCGGACAAAGTGCTGGAGATCGACCGGCACTCCGTAATGGCAATTGCCGGGTCACCCGCTACCGCTTGGGAAATGGCTCGGGTGCTCGAACATTCATTCCAATTTTATCGTCGGAGTCAGCTACAGGAGATGAGCGTGGAAGGCAAGGTCCGCGCGCTTTCCAAGCTGCTGCGCGACAACCTGGGGATGGTGTTGCAAGGTGTCGGCGTTGTGGTGCCCTTGTTCGCTACCTATGATCATGGCGCGGACGATCCAGCCAAAGTCTTTTTCTATGATGCGATGGGTGCCCAGTTCGAAGCTACCGATTTTGCCGCGAGCGGTTCCGGCGGGCCATCTGTCAGGAGCATATTGTATTACGAGAACGCCTGGGGAAAAACGCCGTTGCGAGATTTAGATCAGAAGGGTGCGATTACCATCGCGTTACGAGCGCTGGATACCGCAGCAGAGGCTGATACTGCCACCGGTGGCATCGATCGTCAGGGAAAGATTTTCCCGGTCGTTAAGATCGTGAACCAGGACGGTACCACCACCGTTCCACACGACGTACTATCTTCATTGTTTCAAGCGGCGCTTTCACCATCATGATTGATGAACCGTATCGTTGGGTTGAGGCGATCGCGAATCGGCGCGAATACATCGAAAGCGAGCTCGCCCCGGGCAGCCCCACCATTGCGTTGAGTTGCCAGGAAGGAGTCTTACTCCTGACCTTCGGCAAAGATCGTAAGAAAGTCTTCGAGATCTACGACCAGATCGCTCTCGGAGGAATCGGCCACCCTGGAGATATCGAACGTCTTCGCATGATGGCCATAGAACTGGCCAGCACTGAAGGGTTTGCCCGGTCAGTGAGCGATGTGTCCTTGCGTCGCATGGCGACCTATAGCTTCAGCCCGGCATTAAAACAGGCATTTGAACAGATTTACGGCGCTCCTTACCTGGCTCGGCTACTTTTTGCCGAAGTCGGTGCCATCCCAGCCGACGATCTCTTTGTTACGCTCGATTACGATGGCTCTATGACCGCCAACTCCATGGGCTCGGGGAAGGGGAGAGACCATTTTGCCGTGATCTCCGGGACGCGGCGTTCCGCCGAGCAGATCGCTTTGTTCCTTCGGAATGAGCAGGTTGGACCCTTAAGTAGCGGGTTAGCCTTGGCCGTCAGAGCCTGGGGAGTAGGGATTTATACCTTGGATGAGGACCACGCCGATATTCCTCCGCGAGACGAGCTAAAGAATTTCCTTAAGACTCAATTAAAAGAGTACTCGGTTGAGGCCGCGCTTCTCGAGCGGAAGCCGAAAACGCGCATTGCTTTTACCGAGTTAGGTGAAGACAAGCTCGCAGGCGTTCTGGCTGAGTATAAAGAATAGACTGGGCAGGAACGCATCCCGAAGGGATGAAAGGACTAAGCCCGGGTTTCAACCCCGGGTGACGTTGTATTTAGAACCCTGCCCTGAAAGGGCGGCAGAGCGTGCCCGTCAAGATTCTATTCGCGGTCCGTTTTCGTATTGGTACCCCGGGTAAACCCCTGGGCTCAGTCCTTTCATCCCTTCAGGATAAGCACTTAAGAGACAAAGATGTGACCTGATCTATCTACAAACTGCCTGCTCTTGGCCCCGTCCGCTCCATGCCTCCACCAAACGATTGGTTGCACGTTCTTCGTCGAGTCGGAGTCCAGCTCTTGGCCTGGATCGGATTGCTGCTTGTCATCAGATCCGCTCTTATTCTACTGCATTTGTCAGGTAAGTAAGGACGCCTGCGCACAATCGCGAGTGCAATCCGGGCGCAAGGATCGTCTTCCATGGCCTGCCACTCCGCGCGAGCGGATCGAGGACGAGGACGGCGATGAGGACGATTACGAAGTACCCGTGAGCCAGGGAGGAGCAAAACTCGGACTCGCTTAATGAAACCAAATTCAGTAATGTCCGTCAGTACGGCTACAGCATTAGAAACTACTACTGTCTCGCCATGAAGACTTTCTTTCTCATTCTCGGGCTTGCCGTCTTCTCGGTTAGCGCCTGGGGCGACGAGCTGACCAAATCGGTCCAGCAAAAATTAAAAGACCAAGGGTTCTTCTATGGGGAAGCCACTGGTCAACCGGGCTCCGAAACGGATGCAGCGATTCGCCGTTATCAAATACGCTACGGCTTGAAGGTTACCGGCTCGTTGAACGATGAGACCATGCATTCTTTAGGGCTAAAGCTCGGCGATTTTCCGCCTCCACAAAATGCGCCGCGCCACGAAACCGGCGCTAGCACTCCTACCAGTTCGCCGAAACCACAGGCTTCCGCGCCGCAAGCCCTGCCTCCGCGCACGGTCGCGTCTCCGACTCCTCGCCCTCATCTAGCAACTCCGCGGCCAACACCTTCGGAACAGGTTCGACCGAGAGAACAGCCTCAGACCCCGACTTATCGGACCCCGCCGCAAGAACAAGAGCAGGGACCGAACGAAGAAACACCTGAAAACGAACCGCCGCACCAGGGTTACAACCGAGGACCTTCCGGGGAAGGTGGCTACGGGAGTCCTTATGGAGGACCGCACTATGGACAAGCTCCTGGCCGAGGCCACCCGCGCGTAGTCGCCAGAGTTCAGATCGAGCTGGCTCGTCGCGGTTATTATCACGGACCTGTGAATGGAGAGCTAGGTGAAGGGACGATGGAAGCGATCGGCAGATTTCAAGCATCGCGAGGGTTACCTCCGACCGGGCACCTTGATCCCCGCACCTTGCTAGCCTTACACGTGGTACGAAGAGCTTATCGCGTGTACTCGCCCTACGGGCCCTATAGACCCTACGGACCTTACGGCCCCTACGGCCCCGGTCCGTACGGTCCCTATGGACCTTACGGCCCCTACGGGCCATACGGACCGTACGCCCGGAATTATTGGTAGAGCGGAACTCGCCTCAGACTCGTTCCGGGATAGCCTGGAGGGGAGCCGCTTTTGACCGCTGCAGACCCCTAGTATGATCGCGCGAAAGGCTAGGGTGCTGCGCCACGTCGTATCAGCAGGCGGCTCCCGAAAACGTCTCTACGCGTGAATTGCGTCGAGTGGGGTTGGATGGTTGGGATCAAACGAAAACATTACAAGTCATGGCAACAGGGGCCGTTCGCGGGAGCCGCCTGCTAACACACGCTCGCTACTGGCAAACGCAAACTCGTCAAAGGCGTATGTTCAACTTAAGATGTGCCAAAGCGGCACCCCTGCTATCCGGAAACGAGCCTAAGGCGAGTTTCCGCTTGCGTCGGAGACCGAGCTGTTTTTGGTAGGCATCCTCATGCTATGGTCGATTGAGTCGTTGGGGGAGGCGCAATATCTATCTCCATTGCGTCATGGGCATTCTGAGCGATTCAAAAGCGAAAGCCATCGAGTCCTCTATGATGACATGCTCCCCACTTCGCAGGAAGCGTTCGGGCGCGATGAAATTCCTTTGAGCTTTGAGATAGCCGGACCGCGCGAAAAGATATTCTTCGATCCGCCGAAAGCGACGGCCGCCATCGTAACATGCGGCGGTCTTTGCCCCGGGCTTAACGATATCATCCGAGGCATTGTCAATGAGCTCTACAACCATTATGGCACGACCCGGATATACGGCATTCGGTACGGATACGAAGGGTTAGTGCCACGGTTCGGACATGTGCCGTTGACGCTCCGGCCTGAATCAGTTTCTACCATCCACACGTTTGGCGGTACCGTTTTGGGCAGCTCTCGAGGTCCACACGATGTGGGCGAGATGGTTGATCATTTGGAAGAGTTGAACGTTGATATCCTGTTTGTTATCGGCGGCGACGGCACGTTACGGGGGGCTGCCGCCATCAATGCCGAACTTCGTCGGCGTGGTCTGCCAAAGAGCGTCATCGGGATCCCGAAAACCATCGATAACGACATCATGTATATCGACAAGAGTTTCGGGTTCGAGACTGCCTTTGCCGAAGCGGTGAAAGCCGTTACTGCGGCCTACGTCGAGGCGGTTGGCGCCGTGAACGGAATTGGGGTGGTCAAGCTCATGGGGCGTCATTCCGGATTCATTGCTTGTTTCGCCACGTTGGCGGCTCAGCACGTTAATTTTTGTCTGATTCCAGAGGTGCCTTTCCAGTTAGAAGGCGGTCGCGGCCTTTTAGAGATGCTTCGGCATCGAATTGCCCAGCGCAAGCACGCAGTTATTGTGGTAGCGGAAGGTGCCGGTCAAGACTTGATGCAAGTCGGTAATGAAACGGACGCGTCCGGAAATGTGCGTCTGGGCGACATCGGATTGTTCCTTAAGGAAAAGATCAATCAGTTTTTTGCAGATCGCCGCATGGAGATGAATCTGAAGTACGTCGACCCGAGTTATCTGATCAGAAGCGTGCCAGCCTCTCCCCAAGACAACGTCTATTGCACCAGGTTGGCTCAAGCGGCGGTACACGCCGGGATCAGTGGCCGAACCAATATGTTGGTGGGCAGATGGCACGGCTCCTTTGTTCATATTCCGTTTGAACTGGTCACACATGGCCGGCGCCGGGTTGAGCCCGATGGGGATCTCTGGCTTTCTGTTCTAGAAGCAACCGGTCAGCCGGCCAGGATGCGGTAGCGACCGAAGCGTTCGACGTTGTGGGTCGCACCTCGGTGAGCCTATAAGTCCAGTAGGTCAAGCGCATCACTCTTATGACTGATTTCATCGAGACGCATCGCCCTTTGCCGCAGTTGAGTCCGGCCGATAAGACTTATATCGGAAGCAATTTCCATCGACTGGAAGAGCTCTGCTTGAGTCGTCCGAAGAAGCCCGCGGATTACCGATCTCAAATCCGCGCCGGTCTTCTCCCGTTGCCGCCTTACGTCGTGCATGGAATCGAGATGTATCCTGCCGATTTTTTCGTTTTCCCGGACTCCGTGGGTAGCATTGGAGATCAGCTGAAGAAAGAGTTTTCCGCGCGGTACCGGCGGACCGCGGAATCCTACGGGGAGCAAATCCCCGAGGCGCACATCGGGGAAGAATTTGCGGCGTATTTAAGCGGGGAATACGCGGTTTGTCTGCGGTGGGTTACACCGGAAACCATTCTCCTGAAAGGACTCGCCATGAGGAGAATCGATGAGCTCCAGAGCGACCCTAGCCCCGGTGATGCTCAGTGGTCGGCAGCCCTGCGTTATTGGGTTAACCGGCTCGATGCCATGGAACGTGAGTTCGCGCCTTGTGATAGAGCCCGTTTCGGCAGTCTTCCCAGCAGAGTGAGATACATTGATAACGTTAGGGCGAAATATCCCGACTGTTTCACAGTGGGTGCTATCCCGAAGGGATAAAAGGGCTAAGCCCGGGGTTTCAACCCCGGGTATCTATAGGAGAAGTGCCCCGCCCTGACGGGGCTGTAGATCGAGATTTTGCACAAACAAATTTAGAAGGAAATCATCTGCCGCCCTTTTTTCAGGGCGGGTTCATGGGTTGGATTTATCCTGGGGTTGAAGCCCAGGTTGAAACCCCAGGGCTGATTGCTTCTATCCCTTCGGGATGGTGCGACGGCCGATGCGATGGTCTGCATTTTTGGGACACATCCGGCAGCTTTGCGCTGGCTACTATCATTCCGTCGCTTCGGGGTGCATAAGGACGAACAGCCGAGACATCATTCGCAAAAGGTAGACCATATAAGCCAAGAAACAGAAGAATTGGAGGATTGCCGTCACTAAGACCCAATCCGGCCAATTCGTGCTGGCCTCAAAGCTGAACCAGGCCGCACCGGCGTGAAACGCGATCAATGCCGGTATCAGGTAGAAAATGTTGAGATTCTGATCCTTGCGCACCAGGACCATCAGTTGCTCGAGCCTCGGATCGTTCACGCCTTTCGTACGTCTGGAAATCAGCCGTTGGTCTAGGACGAACAGCAGCCATACGACAATTGAGAAGCAGGTCAGTGTTCCGTACCAGCCCACCGGATTACCGATTTGACCGAATGTCACCGCTTCTAAAAACGCAGAGCCGAAATAGAAGAAGTTGTGCGTAAAATCGAGAGGCCAACGAATCAATGTCAGAGTGTGGCCGATCGACCTGGACCAAAACAGGAGGATTAGCAGCAGGCCGTTCGCGATGTAGGGCAGATCCTGGATGCGGCCATGACTCAGCGAAGCCGTGGCATTTTCACAAAGAAAGGAGAGGGCGACGCCCTGGATGATACTCGTCAGCGTCAGTTCGATGTTAATGATCAGTCCGTCGAGCTGGCTACGATCACCGATCAGGGATTCGAGTCGGGGGGGCATTCGAAGGTCCAGGCAAAGTGAGCAGAAGATACCTGGTTTACCACTTCTGTTCCAGACCTTGCGGTGTGCGTCCGCGAAGCGATCAAGTGACGCTCGAACAACGGGACGAGCAGCGCGAAGGGGCTTGAGAGGTGAAAGGTGAGAAGTGAAAAGTGAAAGGTGAAACGCCGCGGCGGAGGGGCGTTGCATTCCGCGTGCTGGTCGTGAGCGTGTGCTCGACCTGAGACTTGGAGCAACGCTGCTGGTGTACCACAACCGCGACGCCCTGAAGAGCGTGCCATGATATCGAAAGTTGCACGTCTAGGGGCCTGCCACACGCCTGAGGGAGCCGCAGCTAACGACGCGATGAGAATGAAAGACGCCACGCGTTCAGCAGGTCGTTATGGGCAGCTGAACGCGGAATGCGGCTCCCCTCCGAAGTGGGCCCGGCGACCAATCACCTTTCACTCGCTCTCCCTTTACCCGTCCCCCGGTCTGCACGAGAATCCCACATGGCTTCTCCGCAGTTTCCGGATGAACAGAGTGATTCGGGCGAGTTTGAGCGGCAGGATGACGCATTTCGAGATTGGGTTACTTCGGATGGAAGTTCCGGTTACCCCGCGGTTGCAGGACGTTATCACCTTTACGTTTCCTGGGCGTGTCCCTGGGCCCATCGCACAATCATTGTCAGGCGACTGAAGCAACTTGAGAAATTCATCGGCATAACGGTTGTCGACCCGATCCGCGATGATCTTGGCTGGGCATTCCGGGAAGGGGCAGGCCACACTCTGGATCCAATCAACGGATTCAAATTCTTGAGCGAGGCATACTTTGCTACCGACCCTCATTATCGCGGACGGGTGACGGTGCCGGTGCTCTGGGACAAAGAGAAGAAGCGGATCGTGAGTAATTCCGATGATGACCTGATGCGGATCTTTAATTCGGCTTTCGACCATCTGGGTGCCGCGCATCTCGATCTTTACCCGCAAGAGCACCGAGCGGAGATCGACCAGCTGAATGCGTTGATCTATGACACGGTAAACAACGGTGTCTACAAAGCAGGCTTCGCGACGTCGCAGAAGGCTTACGAAGCAGCGGTAATACCGCTCTTTCAGACGCTCGACACGCTGGAAGAACGCCTGGCCAAAAGACGTTTTCTTTTCGGTGACACCCCGTTGGAAACCGATTGGCGTCTCTTCGTAACGCTGGTCCGGTTCGACGCGGTGTATCATGGACACTTTAAATGCAATTTGCGTAGAATCGTCGATTATCAGAACCTTTTCGGCTATTTACGCGACCTCTATCAACAGCCGGGAGTCGCCGAGACCGTCAATTTCGACCACATTAAGCGGCACTACTATTATACCCACGACGATATCAACCCCACTCGGATCGTGCCGCTAGGGCCCATCCAAGATTTGGCAGCACGGGTTGGAAGAGAGGAGCTGGGAGCTAGAATCTAGGAGCTAGGAGGGGGGCGGCCACACTTGGTGGGGCGAGGCTCCTGAATGGCCAGACAATATTAACGAAGAACTGACGTTTATGACTCCCAGGGCGACGCTAGACCGATGGACGCGCCGAGCCGCGGGTCTGCCGTGTCGTTGCACCCGTTGATCGACGCCGAGTGGGCTGGAGCCGCTTTGGCGCGTTGCATACGGTCCCGCCGAATTCTTCCCAGCGCGAGCCCAACCGGAAAATGTGAAAGCAGGCGGCTCCCGCGAACGTCTCAACGCGATGCTTTTCTGCAGTCCTGCCAGGATAAATGATCTAAGTTTGCGGAGCTATGGATGAGTACATCGCGTTGAAACGTTCCCGGGAGCCGCCCGCTTTTCGAAAGCGCCGTGGCCTCACAAGCGCAAATAGCAAATATTAAGAGGTCGTATTAAACGCGCCAAAGCGGCTCCCCTCCAGGCGCGTCGTCGGGATCACGCCCCTCCTAGCTCCTTTCCATTTGCATTCTGCCCGTCTGCGCACTAGGAACGACGCTTTGAAATCTCGGGTTTTTAATAAGATGGTTGGCTCCTACACCTTGGTACAAGAGACCGAACAAGAACCGCCGCGCCTTTCGCCTAGGCTGTCTTTACCGACATCGTTCGGCTCAGCCGCGGTCGTGGATCAGATTGTAACCGAGGACCGGGTCGCCTTCGAGTCTGGGTTTCGCCGTTATGCTCTCGACCACCGTTACTACGAGATCACCCAGTCAGCCCTGGGAAAGCAGTTCGAACACCTTTATCTGCTGCTGAAGGACGCCAGGGGCACGACCCGGGCCGTGCAACCGTTTCTGTTGGTGCATCAGGACCTCGTGGTGGGGATGCCGGCCTTTGTTCGCCGTTCGGTTGAGGCGGTCCGCCGAGTTTTCCGTTCTTTTCTAAAGCTGCCTATGATTATGGTGGGCGGTTCGGCGGGAGAGGGAGATATCGCTGGCGACACCGTCTCGGGCGAGATTGGATGGACGGTCGATGGTTTAAGAGAAGTATTGCCTCAGATCGGCAGATCGCTTGGGGCATGGATGATTGTCTTCAAAGACTATCCTAAGAGCTACCGTTCATTCTTAGATTTGATGGTTACAGGCGGTTTTACCCGAGTGCCGAGTATGCCGGCGACGGGTCTGGAATTGAGTTTTCGAGATTTCGAGGATTATCTCAGCACGAAACTCAGTCATGCCATGCGCAAGAACTTGCGTCGTAAGTTTCGCAAAAGCGCCGACGGACCGCCCATCGAGTTTGAAGTGGTCACTGACATCACCCCTTACGCGGAAGAAGTTTTACCGCTTTACCAAGCTGTTTACCAGCGGGCGGCTCAGAAGTTCGAAGAACTGAATGTGCAGTACTTATCGGAATTGGGCAAAAGAATGCCTGATCGTTCCCGGTTTCTGCTGTGGCGGATGGAAGGGCGGATTGTGGCTTTCGCTTCTTGCATCGTCCACGATGGCGTCCTGCGCGACAACTATATTGGGCTGGACTATTCTGTTGCCCTGGACCGGCATCTTTATTTTGTGACTTGGCGAGATACCGTGATTTGGGCGATGGAGAACGGGTTCCGCTATTATCACAGTGCACCGCTAAACTACGATCCCAAGTTGCATTTTCGGATGGAGCTCGAGCCGCTGGATCTCTATGTCCGGGCAACCAACGCGGCGTTCAATCTTATCCTGCGCCGTTTGCTGCCAATCCTCGAACCGACACGGTACGATTCGGTTCTGAAGAAGTTTCCCAACGCGAACGAACTGTGGTAGCGGGGCTCGCTTAGGCTCGCCTCCGAATAGCCGAGAGCCGTTGACGGCGTTTCTACACCTGTGGCAGAATCCCGGCCGTGCTGCCCAAGAAGCTTCTTTTTGTTGTTATCGGTCTGACGCTTGTTCTGGCGGGGTGTGAGACGACTCCGCCATACTCGTACCAATACAATCCTGGCCACACCGCTTTTATGGAAGGGTCATTAGCCAGCCCGCCAACCCAGGCGCCCGCGGTCGTTCGACAAGCAATCGCTGCGGGAAATGAACTCATCGGAAAACCGTACCGGTATGGAGGTGGTCATAAGACATTCTACGATAATGCCTATGATTGCTCCGGTTCGGTGTCGTATGTTCTCCATGCCATTGGTCGCCTGGAATCACCAACCCCTTCCGGAAGTTTTCGTAGATACGGAGAAAATGGCGCCGGCCGCTGGGTAACGATCTACGCGAACAGGGGACATGTTTTTATGGTCATCGCCGGTTTACGCTTTGACACCGGGTACGGCGATCATACACACGGGCCACGTTGGCAGACTCGGGGTCGGCCTGCGCGTGGCTATGTGCTAAGACACCCGCCTGGTTTATAGGGGTTAGAGGTGAAAAGTGATTGGTGGGAAGCACAAAACGAACGCGTTCGTCGATATGAGCCGAAGCATCCAACGCCAACAAAAGCATGCGCTTTTGTTGGCGTTGGATGCTAAAAAATGGTGCAATTACGACGAAATTTCCTCGTCAGGGACATAACATGGCCGTCGATGTATTCATAAGTTACGCGATTGCAGACAAGCTCACTGCTGATGCCGCCTGCGCAGCTCTCGAATCTGCTGGGATCCGTTGTTGGATTGCACCGCGCGATGTTCTGCCGGGAATGGATTACGCAGAGGCGATTATTGAGGCAATCGAGAAATGCCGCGGGATGCTCCTCATTTTTTCCTCGAATGCAAATCGATCGAACCAGGTGAAGCGTGAGGTTGAGCGAGCTGTACATCATGGCATCCCGATCATCCCTTTTCGCATCGAAGATGTACCTCCGGCCCGAGCGCTGGAGTATTATATCAGCTCGCCGCACTGGCTTGATGCTTTAACCCCGCCGCTGGAGCAGCATCTGAAGCAACTCACCGCGACAATTCAGATTTTGCTGGACCGAGCCAGGGGCCAGACCAGTCAGGCGCCGCCAGGTCGCCGCGAAGAACTGCCAGGCAATCGGACCTCTCGACCGGCGCCGGTTCCTAGCGGTCAAACCCCGAGTTCTGGTGGAACATCGTACGGCACCGGCGGCGCTGCGCCGCAGACCGGTTTTCCTGCTCATCCCGGTACGGTTCCGGGAGTGCCGGCTCCAGCCAAGCCAAGAGCTCCGGTTGCCGTAATCGTGACAATCGTCGTCCTGGTTTTCCTGGTGATCGGGCTGGTTTGTTTCGGTCTTGTGGCGGCCTTCGTCGTGAGCCAAGGCCTCAACAGAGAACACGTAGTCGTAGAAACGCCGGGTCCAACCCCAATTTCGCCCTCACCGAAGCCGCATCCGACGGAGACCTCGAGTCCGACGGATGTCGCCAGTGCGTTGGCTGCCGGTCAGGCGCATGAGACTCAGGGAGACTACCAGGCTGCGGTCAACGACTATACGACAGCGATCCAACTTGATGCCAACGATCCCGACTCTTATAGCAAGCGCGGCAATTGCTATAAAAATCTGGAGCAATACGATCAAGCGTTAAGCGATTACAATACGGCGGTTCGTTTGCGCCCAAATAATGCTGACTATTACAACGACCGCGGAATCGTTTACTGGAAGATGAAGCAGTACGACAACGCCATCGCAGACTACAACCAGGCGTTGCACCTGAACGGAAACGTTTCCCGGGCCTACAATAATCGGGGCCTGGCCTATTACGACAAGGGCAACGTCCAACAAGCGTTGAGCGATTATGAAGCCTCTATGCACGCTGACTCTCAGTATGCCGATCCTTACTACAATCGTGGTCTGCTGCACTACTATGCTAAGGAATACGACCCCGCGATTTCCGATTTCTCAGCCACCATCGATCGCGAGCAGAAATATGCCAATGCTTATTACATGCGGGCATTGTGTTACCAGACACTAGGAAACTACAAGAAAGCGATCAGCGATTATTCTTATGCGATCGATATCAACGACAATTTCTTGGATGCATACAACAACCGGGGTCTCTGTTATGACGATCTGAAAGATGTCGACCACGCGATGGCTGACTATGACGAGGCGATCCAGAAAAACCCGAGTTACATGCTCGCTTATTATAATCGAGGGATTGCTTTCTCTGAAAAGGGAAAGCCTCAGGATGCCATTAACGATTTTGACGAAGCGATCCGGCTCAATCCGAACTACGGTCGCGCGTACTACAACCGCGCCATGGCTTATCAGAAAATAGGGCAGGGAGATAAGGCCAAAGCCGATTTCGCCGAGGCGCGTCGTCTCGGCGTAACGGGGGCCAATTCGGGGGGCAAATAGACTTTAGTCTATTCCCCGGGCGTGCTGGATTAAAAACGGCCTCTGTAGGAGTCGGATCTTATAGGCGCGCTCCAGGTGGGGCGAAAGAAATTTCTGCAATCGTTTCACCGTTGGTCGTCCTTCTATGGTAAATCCTGCAGTCCGAACAACTTTTAGCGTGCATTTTTGCGCGCTCCACTGTACAAATGGAGGGTTGGGTCCAGGGAGGTGGCACTGGCAGGAAGTAACCGGCAAAGCACTACCACCATGGAATCAATCTCAGTTAGAAGCGTTCAGGCGTTAGTGCGAAGCCTGGAACACATCCATAGCGCAGAGAGCTTGCGCCAATTTCCTTCCGTCGTGTTTAGCGCGCTCAGCGAATTGGTCGAGGGCTGTCTCTTTTCGTTGGATACGTTCAACCTCAAGACGGGGGAAGTGATTAGCGCCACGAGTGACCATGTTCCGATTCCGGCCGAAATAAAAAAACGCGTTGTGGAATTGATACCGACTCATCCGGTTATCCCAATCGCACGAAGCGGAGCCACTGGCGCGATCAGGCTCTCCGATTGTGTCAGCCAGCGCCAATTTGAACAAAGTGCGCTTTACCTGGATGTCTTTGCACCACTCGGGATACGTCATCAAACGGTGGCTACGCTTGACATTCCGGGGCACATCGCAGGCGTCACGGTGAATCGAGACAAAGATTTTACCGACGAAGAAGCGTTCCTGCTCGGCTTGATTGCCCCGCATTTGGCTTTGGCCCATCGGAACCTGCAACGCCTAGAAACGTTAAGAACTGCCGCAGATCAGGTCGTTCCAGGCCCACACGATCTCGAACGGGTTGGTCTAACTCCGCGAGAGGCCGAAGTACTACATTGGGTGATCAAAGGGAAACAGGATGGCGTCATTGCCAGCATCCTTAAAATCAGTGTCCGAACCGTTCATCAGCATATTGCGCGTATTCTGCGAAAGCTGCAATCCGAGACCCGGGGTTCGGCAGGCTACGAGGCAATGGTCAAACTGAAGGGGTTGGAGAACCTTCCGCGAGCCGCCGGCTACAGCGACGACGACCTCTCTGTGCTTCGGCACGACCAACACCGAAAAACCAGCCAATCGGGGTCGATCCAATTCTCCGCGGCGCATTGAGTACAGACATGGGAAAGGAAACCATGACTGCGGCCGCCGACGTCGTGATGATCCTCTGTTTCTGAGAATCGTCCTGATCCCTCTCTTGGCCGAATTCCCTTTCCAAACGGGTCCGTACTACCTGGGTCGGTCTCTTCGGGATCAGGCATGCGGTTGAGGTGATAGCTGACTGTCGCTCCGAATGGTTAATGTTAGCGTGAGCGTCAACCATTAACGCGTCCGTGGTCATCAGCAGACTACCTCAAAACTCCGGCCAAGAAATACGTACGATTACCTAAATCCCCAGATTTCTTTGGCTATCCCACCGACCCCCAGCTCCAGCACCGTGCGCTGCACTCGGTGCGGATTATGAGACGAACCTTTCCCGTGGGACGATTAGCTCGTCCCAAACGAGAAATTCAATCGTGGCGAATTGGAAGATGCATCTCTGCAGCTTCAAGACCCTATGTTCGGGGGACTGATGGAATGGGTCAGGAAACAACTTGATACGTACCCTGACACTGCCCACAGGTAAACCATTCGCCCTCATAATCGAACGATATGACTCGGCTGGAGCCGCAGTGCGGGCAGCTAACAAAAATAAGGACCGACCGGCCCCCAACCTCTGTATTAAGATCCGATGCCGCTCTCTCTTTGCCTTGTTTGTCCGGGGCGAGGCTACCTTCAGTCTTCTTTGTCTGACGCTCTTGTTTCAGTGATTCAGCCATTTGGGGTTACTTTCTTTATTCTGGTTGTGGCTGCCGAAACCGGCAGCCATCGACGATAAGACGGTGGAACGGCCTGGAGTTGCAAACTAATTCGCGAATCCTGAGCTAGGAGGCATCGCTCCAGTCTTAGGCTTCTGTATCAGCGCCGTCCGTAATCGGTGAGCTCAATCGGAAAAGCGGATATCGGCCATAGTTCTTGGCGAACTCAATTTGGCCAAGATAGTCGAATCCGAACCGTCGTGGCTTACCTCGTTTTTGGCTGTCAATCATCGCGTAAGAAACGAACGCTTCCGTAGCCCAAACTTCGCCTTCTCGCACTATTGGCTCGATGCGGGCGGTGTGGCTCACGTGTGACCCCGTGAAAGAAATTTGTCGAATGACTGGATCCAGACACAAGATCACAGGCCCGGTATGCAGACTGATCCTGAGGTTGAGCGGCGCCGTTAGCTCCCGCCGCCAGTTTCCTTTTTTAAGCGTCTCAAGCAGGCGGAGCGCCACATTGCCGGCCGATACCGGTTCGTCGAATACGAAATAAATGGCGTCACCCCAGGTGTTGGTTAGGACCGGGCGCGGCGGTTCCGAGATCAGCGAGGAAATCATTCCCAGGAACTCAGGCGCGAAGTGCTTCACCTGGTCTTCGGGGATCTTGCTGTAACCAACCACATCGGCAAACAGGAGCGTTTTTATCGTCTGTTGTCCCTCACTAACAGTGATTTCCCCGAACGAGATCCGGTCTGACTTCTCATCCTTTGGTTTGGCGCCCGTGATCTTTTCGAGATCGATCACTTCGACCGCATGACCTTTCGATGTCCAGAAATCCACAAAGCTGGAAGTGCCGCCGAGACCGTCTCCACGCCGGCCGTCCCAGACTGCCATGGGACGCACATCGGAGCCTAGTTTTTCGGACCGGAACAAGGCCATCCCGTTCATACAGTCGTTGCAGTAGACATAACCGAGGTTGCCGCTGGGAGCGCCTTGTTGCGTAAGGTAGGTCACCGATGTGGCACCCTCAAGAGCTCGATCGAGCCGCTGTTCCCACTCCTGGCCGCCAGCTAATACGCTGGTCTGTTTGAACTCTTCCTTTCGCCAAGGAAGAACCACCTGAATATCAGCTTCTCGCGCCAACATCGCGTCGATGAAGAGGAGGTCCGAACCGCAGGCTGCCGATGAGATACCGATCCGGGCGTCAACGGACTCCAAGGTTCCGCGGATCTGTTCTGCGACGGCGTCCACGAACTTGGCTGGGAAACGCGGCACATCGCGTCCTGGTGCATCCACCATATGACCGGAAAAAATGATGACATCCGGTACACGAAAAATTCGTTTGAGGGCGCCGAAGTGCCAATCCAGTGATTCACAGATCCGCTTTGCTTGTTCGCTGGTAGAGCTCAGATCGCCCCAGCCACGCTTTTGGTGTACGAGCTGCGAGTACTTCTCGTAATATTCAAAGGTCGGTTGAGTAATCTCGCCCGCATCAGCGCTAAGGACTAACTCGGCTTCGGCGATCGACGCCAGGGCCCAGTAATCGTCGGGATTAGACGCGAGGGACTCGAGGCAAAGCTCTTTCACCTCTCCGGCCAATCGGCGGGCGGCTTCCCGGTCGTTCAGCCAGAGCGACAAAGTACAGGCGTTAATCGCGGGATAGTATTCACCGTTTACCGCGTAAGCCTGCAAATAGTAGCCGCGCGACCGTTCCAGGAATTTTTTTCGGGTTGGCCCTGGAAATTTTGCCAGGTCCTTGTAGGTCCGTCCCAGCGCGCTCAACGATTTATCGTCCTCGGACCGGAGCGCTAACAGATCTCGCAAGATCTTTTGCGCCTCTCGAATCGAGCCTAACCTCGACAACGCGATGGCTTGTTCGCGGGCTAAGTCGATTTGTTGAGCGGTTACTATTTCCGGGAATTTCTGCCGAAACGCTGTCTCCAGGCTTTTACTGCCTTCGCTCGCGATTTCCAGGGCGATCAGATTTTCGCCAAGCTGCGTCGCAGCCTTCGCTAAGCGGGCATAAACGGTACTATCCTTGCTGAATCGGCGTGTGTTGTCAGTTTCATCGGTCTCCTGATATTCGGAAACCAGGCGAGGAAACCATTCAGAGCGTCCATACCAAAATCTGCGAATTCCGCGAACGGACTTCAGCGCGGGCATGAGTTCGTCCAGAATAGACATCTAGCGCCGAATCATCGCGTGTAGCCGCCTCTGTTGCAAGGGGGAGGGGTGTGGCGACGCGGCGCAGGGGCGATACGGCGATACGGCGAT
>JAFAIO010000432.1 GCA_019236675.1 Verrucomicrobiota bacterium | reverse complement strand
CGGGAAGTTTAACGATCTTTTTATACAGATCGTTTTTGCCTTGATCGGGACAACCGTTGACAGTGGGCACGCCGTCGGCGTCGAATATGCGTCCGATGCTCCGCGCGTGGGATATGGCGGTGGTCATAAGAAGCTTGATCGCATCTTCGTGCGGCCTATCGGCTGTATTATTTGGGTCCTCTCTCCGGCGCGACGACATCCAGTAATACAAGCGGCTGGCGTCCCAGACGCAAGCAATGGCGGCGTCCCAACAAGAGTTGGTGTCGTTTCCGGACGTTCTTTTTCGCCGGGCCACAAAAACTTGGCCCTGATGGCGTTTCTGGCTCTCCTCGATGAGAGCGCGGGCGATATCGAGAGACGCGTGGCTTTTTTCGCCGGGCCCCAAATTTTTCTGATAGAAATCGACAAAAGCGGCAGCCGAAATCGCCGGATCGCTAGGTTTCGTTCCCAAAACTTCTAGATCTCTTTCGGCCCTCCTTAAATTGTATCTGTGTTTTGCCGACACCCGCGTTCTGGCGACTATATCGGCGGGCCGTTCCGAATAGGTGGGTTGTATCGTGTGTTCGAAACCGGCAGCCTTGAAGGCATCTTTGATAAGCTCTCTGTCTTTAGCATCCGGCGCGACGACGAACTTGAAAGATATTTTTCGCGGCAACTTTCTTATTAATCTCTGCAGAACTTCGGATTTTTCGCCTTCTTCCAGCGCAGCATCGAGATCCGGTTGGCAAAAACTCGTCCAATGTGCTCTGCCGCCGAAGGAAAAAGATAGCGGTATCATCCGGCTTACCACACTTCGCGTCTGAATATAGGATAAGGTGCCAACAAGTTTGCCGTCCTTGAGCACCCGGGATTCCCGGAGGTCCGATTGTCCGCGGGCGATGTCGAGCCACCAACCCTGCTGATATACTGGGCCCGAGGAGTCAGAGGCGGCAATTCCGGCTTTGTCCTCGTCAACGACATGATCTATAAATCCTTTAGTCGCGCACAGAAGCGACATGCGTGACGGCCCGATTATACCTGATCTTACCGCAACGGATTCTATGGAACTCCCAAAAACCTCAGGTTTTAGGCGACTTGGATGCTTACCCTCTGTACCGCGAGGGAATGCTGGAGTGTACTTATGGATCCGTTCATAGAACCTGTACATCTATCCATTCCATACAAAATTTGGTAGGGCATTAGAACAGCGCGACTAAAAACAAATTTTCGGATTGCTATAAGCATTATAGGTCGCCCTTCTCCAGCATGGTAATTAAACAAATAGAGGGAACAAAAAAGATACGCAAGTAGTTGAGCGATGGCTATTGAGCAATAGATGAGCGGACTCAAGGGAAGATGCCAGGCTCAAATCCGGGCCAAGCGACGCTTGAAAACGGTGGGCGCGACAACGGAGGAGCGGGAGTGCATCCGGAACATGGTCAGGATTATTTTGCCGCTTTCGTTTTCGATCCTGACGGACATCGGATTGAAGCGGTTCTCGATGAACGGCCCCAACCATGTTCACAAGGCTTAAGGTCGACGTATGAGCAACGTTAGTAGCAAGAAAACGGATTTGTCCTCGCAACAGGGCGAAGAGCTACTCAGAGTATTGAAATCGCGTTTTGAGAAGAACATGACCCGCCACAAAGGGGTGGAATGGACGAAAGTACAGACAAGGCTGGAAGCTAATTCCGCAAAACTGTGGTCACTGAATGAAATGGAACGAACTGGTGGTGAACCGGATGTGGTTTTTCATGATAAGAAGACCGGCGAATACATTTTCTACGATTGTTCGACAGAAACCCCCAACGGCCGCAGAAACGTTTGTTACGACCGTGAAGCGCTGGAGGCGAGGAAAGCATTCAAACCAGCAGACAACGCGATTGATGTGGCGACTGACATGGGCATTGAGCTTTTAACAGAAGAACAATATCGAGAGCTCCAGAAACTTGGAAATTTCGATACGAAAACGTCGAGTTGGTTGAAAACTCCTGCCGATATCAGAAAACTCGGCGGCGCAATCTTCGCGGATCGCCGGTACGACCATGTCTTCGTGTATCACAACGGTGCGTCCTCTTACTTTAGTGCGAGAGGGTTTCGTGGCTTAATAAGGATCTAATAACGCCGAAGCCTCACCTCTACGCTGATGGGCAGGGGGAATCACACCTGCGAACGTATTCGATGTCCTTCAGCGCAAGACGGCAGTGACGCTGTCCGCAAACCTTCCTGGTCTTTTAGGGCGCGTCGCTGGACACGTCGGCGTGTTTCACTTTTAGATTGGTGCTCGCCGACGGTTATAATAAAACAAAGAAATAGTAAGTTATGACGTACTATAAAACTAATCCGATATCTGTGGTAGACTACTCCGTTCCTGCTGGAAAAGCCGTAAAATCATCCCTCGCTCAAACTATCTTCTATCGATCCAACACCAACTAGAAAACCGGCGGTTCCAAATGTGCTTAACCGGAAATGGCCATGTCGTTTTTTCAAGAAGTGGTCATGTTGCTTAGCCGAGGGCGGTACGAATCTAAATCCCCCTAGTTTCCTGTCCCTGACGAACTGGCGATTCCTACTAACCTACCCTAACCGAGTTCAGATCGAGAGGAATTTTCATGAACCGAAAGCAACTTTGGCTGCTCCCGTGTATCTCCCTTCTGGCGATTGGTATGGCCAACGCCCAGACGTTTATTACCATCGATGTGCCAGGGGCCGGCAATGGCCCAGGACAGGGAACTTTTCCACAGAACGTGACCGATTTCGGCGTCATCTTCGGAAACTACGCTGACTCTAGCGGCGTGGCGCACGCATTCATCCGAAGCCCAGCAGGACATTACACGATATTCGACGTTTCCGGAGCAGGAACCGGTAATGGCCAAGGCACACAGCCGGTCAGCATGAATCTGTTCGGTACGATAACGGGTGTGTATATCGACTCGAACAACGTCAATCATGGTTTCATCCGCGAGACTGACGGCAGCATCACCACCTTCGACGCGCCGGGGGCAGACACCAGTGCCGGTCCGGGAACGCTCTCTTACAACATCAACCTTTGGGGAGAGATTGGCGGATATTACTTCGACTCAGTGGGTCGAGGACACGGATTTCTGCGGCACCCCGATGGATCGTTCACGACTTTCGAAGGGCCAGGCGCAGGCACTGGGGCGGATCAAGGTACGGGGTCGGCAGCGGGTAATGGACTGAATCTGGAAGGTGCGATTGCCGGCGCCATTATCGATAACAGCAACGTGTTACACGGCTACTTCCGGCAACCTGATGGCACCTTCGTCGTGTTCGAGGCTCCCGGCGCTGGTACGGGCCCGGGTCAAGGCACAGATACAGACGGTCTTAATGCGGAATATCTGGTTCCAGGTCCCTACTATGATTCGAATAATGTCGCACACGGTTACATCCGGTTCCCGGATGGCAGCATTACTGAGTTCGATGTTCCCGGAGCCGGCAAAGCAGCGCATCAAGGCACGCTACCTGAAATCTTCAATTTAAGGGGATTGGTTGGAGGCCAGTACATCGATTCGAACAACGTTAACCACGGATTTATTCGCAGCCCAAACGGCTCCATCACAACTTTTGATGCACCGGGTGCGGGCAGTGATAGTGGACAGGGCACCATTCCGAGCGGTCTTAACTTCGAGGGAAATATCAGCGGTTATTATATTGATTCGAATAATGCGAATCACGGTTTTCTGAGAATCCCCTAAAAGGATCGGAGCGCGACATCGCCGGCCGCTGGCGCGCTCTTTCGCAAGGCTGCCTGCAACCAGAGGGCGGCCTCGCTCCGTAGGAGCAACATCTTTTATAGCCATGGCAATCTAATACGCGAACAGCTCCGTTAGGAGCGACATCGATGAGGGGCTTCTACGTTAGTAGGCGTTCAAGATAAAGATGGCGCTCCTACGGAGCTACATCCGTTTCTTTGCGTCGCACGCTATAAATATCTGACTCCTGCGGAGCCGTTCTCGAGCGTTCTCTGTCTCCGTCGTGAATCTGTTGCTCATTCGCGGAGCGCTTCGGTGGGGCTGACTTTCACCGCTCTTGCAGCAGGAATTAGACAAGCTAGTAACGCTGTCAGGGCCAGGAGCAGTACCGCGGCTCC
>JAFAIO010000141.1 GCA_019236675.1 Verrucomicrobiota bacterium | reverse complement strand
CCGTGGGAAATCAATGCCTTCCGGTTTTGATGCATAAAATCTCTAGCCGCCGGTCACTAAAAGCCCAGCATCAACATTAGCCAGGTCCCGGCGGGGGAGAGGCGCGCCCCGGCGTTGTAGGTATTCGGGGGAGTCAGCGCGGTTATAACGCGGTCCTCGACGTTGTCTCCCAGAGGCGAAAGCAGACGTTGGCTGAAGCCGCCCGTGGGGCCGATTACGGTGCTCCCCGGCGCCACCATCGTGCCTGCCACTAATAAAGCCGGCACCTGAGTGATCGTTACATTACCGCTTCGGGCCCAGTCCCCCGTACCCGTCTCGGCGGTTCCACCGGGGAAGGAAAAAACGCCGCTATATTCCAGGGCGCGAACGTCTGAAGTGATGTTAGAGCTAAACTTCACGGTCACGGTATTAGCCCTGGGAAGAGCGGGCAAAATGTTGCGGGCGATATAGATCTGTTCCCAGAGCTGACCGTCGCTCGAGGAAGTCATTGGGTAAGCGACAGTGTACGCGTTGTTGTTCGTATCCGTGACGTAAATGTTCTGGGTAAAGCTGTTCAGCCAACCCACAATCACTACGTTAACATCGCCAGCCTGTTGAGCGTCGGTGTAAACCACGGTCATTTTGTGCCGCGGCACTAGCGAAGACTCGTAGTGGCCCTGGACATAAGCGGGTTGGGCCAAGCTGAGTTTGGCAACGAAGAAGGCAATAAGGCCAGCGATCAGGGCGCTGAGCATGCGGTCAGGAGAGCGGCGGCGGCGGGGTTGAGGCACTCCTGAAAGGACGGTTGGACGAGGGACCATCGAGTGAGCAGCTTTCATTTTGGCACTTCTTTTCAAAAGGAAGTTAGAAAGGTTAGTGATACCTAGCGATCAGAATTCTGAATAGCTATCGGTGAAAATCTTGAGGTGGAATCAGCAAATTGCTTGGGCGATTTGTCGAATCCCAGCGCTACCGTTTGTCCTATACACTGAAAGCTGGGCAACCGCCCCCTCAAAAGACCGTTAAAAGAAAAAAGGAGAAATCATGCCCCAATATTTGGTTGCTATTCACCACCCCGACGACTACGACCCGTTTGTCAAAGAGGACGAAGCGATGTCCCGCGATATCGACGTGCTCAACGAAGAGATGATCGCTGCCGGTGTCAGGGTTTTCGCCGGCGGCCTGCAGCCGGTAAGCCGCGCGAAGTCGTTGCGGGGGCAACCCGATGGTAGCGCGCTAATCACCGACGGGCCATACATTGAAACCAAGGAGTACATCGGCGGTTTTTGGGTGCTGGAAGCCGCTGACCTGGATGAAGCGCTGGCTGGGGGTCGCAAGGCCGCCGTCGCCTGCCGGGCGCGGGTCAAGGTGCGCCCGTTTCATTGAAACAGCAGTGGCGGTAACACGCTGTCGCAAACAACGTTTCCCAGGACTGCTGAACCGAAATTGAGCTCTTCTGCCTACCAGTGTTTCGCCATCATTCTTCTCCCGACAGCTTCTAGATCGGTGGGCAAAAGCTGAACATTGTTCACCATCTGTACTAGGAACTGGTCAATCGGAACTTTGCGCCGTGGGCCTGCTGTTTTGTCGGTCTTTTCCTCGCAACCATTACAAAGAAAAATGGGCTTTAGAACTTTTCCCGGCTCCTCAGCACCGGGAGCTTCTAGAATCGCGACTCCGTGCGTGTGGTCGTTGATCACACCGCCGCAACCGTCGCAAGTTATTTCCGGGCTCGGATTTCCGGACTTATCTAACTGAAATACGATTGCCATAAATCCAGGTTACGTCTTTGGATTTCATCGGCAACCGTAGATCGATGGTTCTCCTGACATAGGGGTGTCAGTTGAAATGGTGAGACGTCCCTGACAGCGTTAGCCAGTGTAACCCGCTTAGCTGTTGTTTTACTTTATGGCCGGTTACTAGGTCCGTGGGATCTGCTTTGATTCTGAACAATTTATAGGCAATGCTAAGTTCTTCGTCACCCCCCACCTATGCCAAACCCCGGACAACCAACCATTAGTCCCGGTGCGACCGGCGATGCAGTACGCCGGCTGCAACGTGCGTTACGCCGTACACCAGATCTTGGGATTATTGTCAGCGGCGTCTTTAATGCCCAAACCGAAACCGCCGTCAAAGAATTTCAATCCGGTGGCGGTCTCACTGTCGACGGCATCGTGGGCCCTTTGACCTGGAACGCGTTACCGGACGGAGGTCCTATGCCAACACTGCAGATTGGTTCAACTGGTGACGTGGTCCGTAGTTTGCAGAACGTTCTCACCAACGGTGCATCCGGGCAATGGAACACAACGCCCAAAGGTATCGACGGCCAGTTTGGCCCGAATACTCAAGCCTCCGTCGAAGCCTTCCAATCTTGGGGTGGGGTAACCGTAGACGGCATCGTCGGTGATGAAACCTGGTCGGTGTCACTCCACGCCGCCAGCGCGACTCTCGAAACCGCCGTCGGCCTTAACTACGTGATTAACTGATTGAGTCGCGCGTTGGGGCTAATGTTGATGGTTCGGCGGTTGCTGTTTGCGGTCGGCAACGTTTCGAATGCTAGCTCTATTTCGCATTCTTCGTCATTCTCGCCCGGCAGCTTCGATCAGGGCGTGGGCAGCCCGACGGAGCAAACGCGTTGCCTCGCCGGCTTTGAAAATTTGTGAGCTCACAAACGCGCCGTTCAGGAGTAATGAAAGTTGGCCGGCTACTTCATCCGGACGGGCGACACCTAGTCGCTGAGCGATCTCTTTCAACCGCTTCCGCATCTGACGCTTGTGTGCGGTGGCAACCTTGCGCGCTGGATGGCCCAGCTCGGGGAATTCTGCAGCGACGTTAATCTGGGGGCAGCCTCGATAGTTAGGGCGCCCGACACGTTCGCCGATCCACTCAAGATGCGCGTCCAGTTCGGCAGCGGCATCATCGGCGTGTTTCTCGGCGACGCGATCCCAGGTTTCCCAGAAATCCTCATCTTCACGCTTGAGAAAGGCGGCAACGAGATCGTCTTTCGTTCCGAAGTGCCGGTAAAGGCTCGTTTTTGCTACCCCGGCCTTCTCGACTACCAGATCAACGCCTACAGCTCGCACGCTGTGTTGATAAAAGAGAGTGGAGGCGGTTTCGAGGATCCGAGCCCTCACTTCAGCGTTACTTTGGGGGTCTGACATTGGTACGGTTTTCGGCATGATAGTTTGCCGGGATAGAGGCTAACACATCTGGTATTGACATGCTACAGACCTGTACGTATCTGGTGCAACAGACAGGTCTGTAGCATCAAGAACCTCAATCCAATAACCTCAATATAAAACTCAGTCGACCATGACCGTGAATCCCCTTCGAGAAACTAAACCGGCCGTCGCGGTATTTGGCGCCGCAGGGCATACTGGCCGCTTCGTTGTTTTAGAATTGCTGTGCCGCGGGATCGCGCCAATCGCAATTGCCCGCAACCTGGCCACGCTCTCTGCGGCGAATTTTGGCGATGGCGACGTCTCCCGCCGCGAGGCGTCTGTCGACGATCTGGACTCGCTCAACCGGGCGCTTGCTGGAGCCCATGCCGTCATCAATTGCGCTGGTCCTTTTCTCGAAACTGCTGATGCCGTGACAGCCGCTGCTTTAAGA
>JAFAIO010000548.1 GCA_019236675.1 Verrucomicrobiota bacterium | reverse complement strand
GTCGTGATCTCTCCAACAATTCCATACATTGCTACCAACAAGAGTAGAAACATGACCTCCGGACGCCAGGCAGCTTGAAAGATCGATTCCGCGGCTGACATTTTTATTTCCGCGATCTGTGCGCCGCTGGTCTTCAACGGCTTACCATTCACCATTCGCCCATCCATTTGCCGCAATAGATCGTCAAGATTCGGAGCGATGATCTCGATCACTTTCAGATCACGAGCTTTTTCGGAGGTAATCGAGGCACTATCCCGCACCGCCGTTTCCGCCCATTCGACATTCCGGCTCCGTTTAGTAGCAATGGCCTGGATATAACTAACCGCGAAGTTTTCCACTTTCTTAGTCATCGTCGGATCGGACTTAGAATCCTGGCTGCCGCCTAACCCTAGCGACACCGGATGCGCTGCCCCGATTGTGGTTGCCGGCGCCATCGCCGCGATATCCGCAGCTAACGTAATAAAACAGCCGGCGCTCGCCGCGGTGCCTCCAGTGGGAGAAACATAAACCACCACTGGAATGGGCGATCCCAAAAGTTTCTGTACGATCTGTTCCATCGAATCCAGCAGACCGCCCGGCGTATTCAGCCGGATAACGAGACACTGGCTATTGTGGAGTGCCGCTTCGTCGATAGCGCGGGAGACGTAGCTAGCAGTGGCAGGACCAATCGCGCCGTCAATGGTAATCACAGAAACAGTCTCATTCGCAGCTGGGGCCGGAACAAGGCTCAGCCAGAACAGGGACACTAAACCCACCAACCTGGTCATCGCTTTCGAGGGGCTCGGTGTAAGTCTATCATGGGTTTCGCCCGGATGCGAAATCTGCTGGGGCGGGACTCCGGACACACTAGCCAGTAATCAGTAATCAGTAGGCCAGTAACCAGTTCATGCTTCATCGTTTCCAGACTGATTACTGATACACTGATTACTGACTACGTGCCATTCGGGAGCCTCGCCCCACTAAGTTCCCGGCGTCCTCGCTTGTTCCCGGCGTTGCCGGCGCTCCTAATCTGTGGCTAGGTCTTTCGTGACCTCTCAGCCCGACTGGCACCAACTGGCCTCCGAACTCGAAGGCGAGGTTTATTTCGATGATCTGATGCGGACGCTCTACGCGACTGACGCTTCAGTCTATCGCGAAATACCGCAGGCGGTCGCTCTGCCAAGGAACGAAGCGGACATCTGTAAACTGATAAAATTCGCTCACAAAAATCGGACCTCATTGATCCCTCGTACCGCGGGCACGTCGTTAGCCGGACAAGTAGTCGGTCCGGGCATCGTTGTGGATGTGTCCCGGCATCTGAATCGAATCCTCGAGATCGACCCGGGTCGGCGCCAGGTTCGAGTTCAGCCTGGGGTCATCCGCAATGAGCTCAATCTCGCGCTTGCTCCCCATAAGCTCTTTTTCGCTCCGGAGACTTCGACTCAGAACCGGGCGATGATCGGCGGGATGGTTGGCAACAATTCTTGTGGCGCCAACTCGGTTATTTACGGCAGCACCCGAGACCATCTGATTTCGGTACGAACCGTGTTGAGCGACGGTTCCATCGCAGAATTCGGGCCTTTATCGCCGGCAGAGCTGCGTGAAAAACCGGCCGGCGATACTCTCGAGGCAAAGATATACCGGCAAATACTTGACTTGCTTGGCAGCCAGGAGAATCGCGACGAAATCGCACGCGAATTCCCTAAACCGTCGATTCATCGCCGTAATACCGGTTACGCGCTCGATTCGCTGGCAAATTGCGTTCCTTTTAATCCGGACGGTTCCCCATTTAGTCTTTGCCGGTTGTTAGCCGGCTCCGAAGGAACGCTGGCCTTTCTAGTTGAGATAACGTTGGCGTGTGAGCCGTTACCGCCCGCGGTGACCGGGTTAGTCTGTGTCCATTGCGCCACAATCGATGAAGCTCTACGAGCCAACCTGACTGCGCTCGCATTCAATCCGCGTTCCTGCGAACTGATCGACGATCGCATCCTGGAATGCACCAAGCTGAATCTGGAACAACGACAGAATCGGTTCTTTGTGCAAGGCGACCCCGGCGCCATTCTGGCCGTGGAACTCGCGGGGATCGATAAGGAGGCGGTAACCGCAACAGTGGCACAACTGGAATCGGAATGGCGGGCTGCCGGCATCGGCTACCATTACCCAGTAGTTTGGGGCGCCGAGCAAAACCGCGTTTGGAACCTTCGTAAAGCGGCTCTGGGTCTTCTGTCCAATATACCTGGGGACGCTAAACCGGTTGCCGTCATCGAGGACACTGCCGTTGATCCGGCCGATCTGCCCGGGTTTGTCCGCGATTTCGACCAGCTTCTAGAACACCATAATCTGTCGGCAGTTCACTACGGACATGCTGCCTCCGGCGAATTGCATCTCCGACCAATTCTTAGTCTGAAGCATGCGCATGATCGACAACTGTTCCGCCTCCTGGCAACGGAAGTAGCCCAGTTAGTTAAACAGTATCACGGATCATTGAGCGGCGAGCATGGAGATGGGCGGCTTCGAGGCGAGTTCTTGCCGTTCATGGTTGGGAAAAAGAATTACGCCTTGTTTCGTTCGATTAAACAATGCTGGGATCCGGACGGCGTTTTTAATCCGGGTAAGATCACGGACACGCCGCCTATGGATACCGGGCTCCGGTATGAGGCTGGCCAAATCACTCGGGAATTCAGGACGGTTCTCAACTTCTCCGCTGCCGGCGGCATCCTTCGAGCCGCAGAGCAATGTAACGGATCGGGCGACTGCCGGAAAACCCATCTGATGGGCGGCACGATGTGCCCGAGCTTCATGGCCACCCGGAATGAACAAGATACTACCCGAGCCCGAGCGAACATTCTGCGCGAGGTTCTTTCACGTTCCACTAAGGCCAACCCATTCGATAGCGACGAGGTAGCAGCCGCAATGGATCTCTGTCTTTCCTGTAAAGGCTGCAAAGCAGAGTGCCCGTCCAATGTGGATGTGGCTCGGCTCAAAGCGGAATGGCTGCAGCAGGTCTACGACACCAAAGGTGTACCCCTACGTTCCCGGCTGATCGCCAACTTCTCGGCCGCGATGAAAGCCGCCTCCGCCACGCCGGCAGTGTATAACTTTCTGGCTGGTAACCCGGCTGCGGCAAAGTTGATTAAGCAATTAGCGGGGTTCGCTCCCGACCGCTCGTTACCTGCGCTTGGTAAAACCACGGTTCGCAACTGGTATGGCCGGAATGCCAGGCAAGGCCGTTCTTTCCCAAATGGACGCGTGTACCTATTTTGCGATGAATTCACAAATTTCAACGATGCTGAGCTCGGGATCAAAACGGTTCAACTGCTCAACCGGCTCGGATTCGAAGTAGTGATCCCGGAGCACGTCGATAGTGGACGCGCCCAGATCTCCAAAGGATTCCTCCGGAACGCTCAACGGTTAGCGATCCGGAACGTCGAATTGCTAAAAGACGTCGTCACAACCGAAAGCCCTCTGATCGGGATTGAGCCATCCGCGATCCTAGGTTTTCGAGACGAAATACCGGATCTCGTTCCCAGCCAAATGATTCGATCGGCCGAAGACCTCGGCAAGAACACATTTTTGATCGACGAATTCATCGCGCGAGAAGCCGATCGCGAAAAAATTCGAAGCGACGCGTTTACCCAGGATTCACGTCGCATCAAGCTGCATGGCCATTGCCATCAAAAAGCGTTGAGCTCGGTGGCTGCTACCGTTAAATCCTTGAAGTTACCTGTGAATTACCAGGTAGAAGTAATTCCGTCCGGATGTTGCGGCATGGCCGGTTCTTTCGGATACGAGAAAGAACATTGGACCGTGTCCCAACAGATCGGCGAGCTGGTTCTGTTCCCAGCCGTGCGTTCAGCGTCGAGTGATACCATCCTTGCCGCTGCCGGCACGAGTTGCCGCCACCAGATCAAAGACGCCACCGGCCGCATTGCGCTGCACCCAGCTGAAATCCTTTTCGAAGCGTTGAGACCCACAGATATTTAATTATCCGCAGATTACACAGATTAACGCAGATTTCGGCTTTGAGGACGTCTCGCACGGCAGCACTAAGTAAACGCATCCGTCGAAATAATTTTCTTAAGTCCTCTGACAATGCCCGACATAGAGCCGAAATCTGCGTTAATCTGTGTAATCTGCGGATATTAACCTCTTCCTTTGCTTCCTTCGGTGGATCCCTTCTGTCCTTATCCACAAAATTCGCTTATACCTGAGGTCACTATGTCAGGGGACCCGTTAGTCGCCCATTTCATGCGGGAGCATCAGCGGACAAGACAGGCGTGGTTTTTTGCCGGGGTTTGCCAATTTTGGATCTGGCTCAATGCCTTGAGTGCGCTCGCTTTCCGGTTTTGGGTTGTCGATCGGTTCAACTACACCACCTTCGTAGAAGAGAAGTTTTGGCCCGGTGTATTCTTTTTGGAAAGCCTGTTGCAACTCGGATTGACTATCGTCGTTTGCGTGGGGTTATTCACTACACCGCGTGACCGAAAATTCTGGGGCTTCTTGGCTGCCGCGATTTTTAGCGTCCTGGTTGACGCCGTTATCGTGGCGGCATGGATGCTGGTTATCGTCCCGGAAGAATACCGGCTCGCCGCTACGTTCGGGCTCTTTGGAGGCTATCTAACGATTCCGGCCATTGCGTTTGCGGTGTACTGCAGCTTGGTCACGCCAAGCCCGGTTTCCGTCTGGATCTATGCGGTAATACTCACGATCGCTTTCAAGTGTGCTGCGATCATTCTAATAAGTGTTCCTTCGATGGCTTTTATCTCATACACCGCGATCATTCTCATCGCCCTGGCGTCTGTCGTTCTTCCGTTAAGGTTCGGGTTCGCTAAGCCGGATTCACGGATTTCAGAAGGGGCCGACAAAGAACCTGTTTTCTAAGCAAGCTTGCCCTGGGTAGGAGACACTCGGACAGTGGCAGGCAACGGCTGGGCGTACGGCTGTTTCGGAAGCGTGAACCGGACAAGAACGGCGCCAAGCAGAAGAATCCCGATCGCAAACAAGCTCCCTTCCGGCCCGGTCAAACCGCCCGACAACAAAGGATCACCCGCGGGGTGTGCGGCGAGCAGACGGCCCTGGCAACTGACACCACTGTCACTAACACCGTAAAGAAAAGACTGACCCCAATCCCAGGTTGCATGCACACCGATGGACCACCAAAGCGACCCCGTTCGCCACAAAGAATAAGCGGAAACAACGCTAAAGAGGAACGCGGTGAAAAGACCTACCGGCGATTCAGTCTGATGGGTGATATGTCCCAAACTAAAGCAGGCAGACAACACGAGGGCAGCGGACCAAAACCCTACAGGAAATCGAAGCGGATTATTTTTTGGGAACCAAGCTGAGAAAGCGCGAGTTAAGGTAGATTGCAGATAACCGAGGGAGAGATAGCCTTCCGAAAGGCCTACCAGGAAATACACTATGAACCATTTCAAACCATAGGACAGCAACTGGCCACCCGCGTGTTCAACTCCGTCGAAAACCAGCAGCCGGCACACCCATAAAAGCCCGACCAACATGGAGATCAGCACAAGCCCTGTTAGCAACCCTTTCGCTAAATTCCGGATCGAGTGGCTACCTCCGAGCCCGTAGGCTCCGAAACGGCGGCGCTCGATCAAAGACATGATGCATGGTACGAATAGGATGACGGCCAACGATGTCCCATAAATTATCAGCATCGCACCAGGCCGCATTGCTTCGAGCCCAAGCATCGCCTTCTGTGCCTGTTGCTGCACCGCGACGAGCATCGGATTAGCATCCGCCAAGAGCTTTGTGACGAAGAACTGGACGCAAACGCAAACTGCGAAAATCAAAACGTAGATCAGAAGCCCCCAGCCCGACCGAAGTCCATGCGGACCGATGAAGATTCGAGAAACCCATGAGTTGCGCATGGTGACTAGTTTGCTGCTGATCGCTCCCTTTCGACTTGAATGTTTCAAACGCCGGCGCTGCGAGAATGAAGCGTTTCGGCGACCTTCGTACCGAAACCATTTTCCAATGTCAATGCCTAGTTCGGATGCATCGGGCGCTCTCCCAAATTTAGCCGGACGCTGGCCCGGAAAGCTCAATCGACACATTGTTGGGAGAATCGAGGTCGTTGCGGAGTTCAGAGGGCACGAAGATTGATGAAGAAATACGTACGCGTTGAATGGCAACATTCCTCCCCTGAGGAACCAGTAGTATCCTACAGTGAACTGAATGATGAACGATTCAAGACGCGCAAAATCGAAGTCTTCCACGATGAACGCCTAGTCTACGCTAGTAGAACTGAAAGCTCGTTCGGCACCACGTTAGGTGTGCTACCGATCGCTGAAATAGCGCGGCTGACTTGACAAGCTCTTGCTACCATAGCCGACGCGTATTCCGATCTCTGCGCCCAGCCGGAGAACATCATGTTGAAGGACTGGACGACCAAGATTGCACTCACGCGAGCGCGTGTTTTGGCTCGGGCAAAGGTATTCCATCCTGCCTGCTTAGCCTAACCCACTCATCGACCACCTGTCGTAGATGCCGAAAGACTTCTTCAGGATCATCGCCATGAACTCCGCCACCCATTAGCTCGGGACATCGGCCGATGTAACACTGATCTTCGTCGGACCAATATACCAAGTGCTCGTATCTATCTCCTTCTCTCATTCTGATAACTTCTTTCGGAGCTCTTTTTCCTGGTAAGGCTTGGCATCTTCGCCTTCTCGACCGGATATGGTTGTTCTCTTCTTTGCATCAGGACTTGTAAAGTTTCGAACCGGTCCCTTTCTTCCCCGATTGATCCATCCAGCCCTTTCCAGGTCCCTGATTAGGTCTCGTACCTTAACGTGGCATCTGCTCCGATTCTTCTCGACTAAAGCCTGCGCTGCAAAGCGTTTTCGGGCTCCACATGGATTTGGTACATTTCGACCCGTCCTCTTATGCCAAAGACTAGCGCCGGTTTATTGATGTATCGTGGTCGACTCGAGCACCGCGATTCCCTAGAAGTTCTCTTGGTTCACCCGGGAGGTCCATTTTGGAAAAACAAAGATGACGGCGCTTGGACGATCCCGAAAGGCGAAGTGGAACCTGGAGAAGATTTGTTAGCCGCCGCTATTCGAGAGTTCAACGAAGAGACCGGGCTCACGCCGGTCGAACCGTACTTTGCTTTGGGCCAAGTCAAACATAAGTCCGGCAAAATCCTTCATGCCTGGGCTATCCAAGGCGATTGTGATCCTACCCAAATCCGGAGCAATACTTTCGAGCTCGAGTGGCCGCCCAAGTCAGGCCATAAACAAGAGTTCCCGGAAGTTGATCGCGCGGACTTCTTCGATCTCCCTAGCGCCCGGCGAAAGATGCTGCCGGCGGAGCTGCCACTCCTTGACCGCCTGGCGGAAGTAGTAAGTAGTAAGCAGTAAGCAGTAAGCAGAGATCGGTGACTCAGTCGCCGGTCACGAGTGTGATGACCTCCC
>JAFAIO010000380.1 GCA_019236675.1 Verrucomicrobiota bacterium | reverse complement strand
GAGTGAGTTGTTGGGCGACATCGGCGCGCTGGACCTCATTCATAAGATCAGCGAATCTGAGGGGATCCCGGTCACAGGAGGTTTTTATACTCGGAAGTAACCTCTCCGATTGGAACTTGGGATCAAAACGGTCAAGATCGGGCTCCTTTCTTAGGAGAGGCTAGTGACTTAGACAGGCAGCCGCTTCTCTTTCCTTGCGAAGAATTCACCCTATTTTGCCATAAGGATCGCGAATGGGTTGGCTGCCCTTCTTATCAGGCTCCAAAGTTGATATGTGCCGAATAATAAAACCATGACGCCGACCGGTGAGGATCGGCGTCAGGTACCTCGGGCTCGCTCTCGGGAACAGACGATTCGTTTTTTCCTACATCTTCAAACAAACCGCCTTTACTTCGGTGTAGTGTTCTAAGACTTCGCGGCCCATTTCACGACCCCAACCCGATTGTTTATATCCGCCGAAGGGCAAGGCCGCATCGAAGATATTGTAACAGTTGATCCAGACCGTACCTGCGCGCATCGCCTTGGCAAAACGGTGGGCTTTGGAGATGTCTTTTGTCCAGACAGCGCCAGCCAAGCCATAGGCGGTCTGGTTCATCTGGGTCGCGACTTCCTCTGTCTTTTCGAATGGCAGCGCACAGACCACCGGTCCGAATATCTCTTCATCGATCACCTTCATACCGGCATGTGCGTTAGTGATTAATGTCGGTTCCACGAAATATCCGTGGTCACCTAGGCGATGACCTCCAATGACGGTTTTTGCGCCCTCCTTTTCTCCGGATTCAATGAACCCTAGAACTCGGTCCAATTGCTCTTCAGAGACTAACGGGCCCATGTCACACTGAGGGTTTAGACCTTCGGTGACATTAATCCTCTTTGCATTCGCGCTGACCCCTTCTACGACCTGATCGAAGATCTCTTTCTCGATGTAGAGGCGAGAACCCGCGCAGCAGCATTGACCGTGGTTAAAGTAAATCGCGTTGGTGGCCCCTTGAATCGCCGTCTCTAGATCCGCGTCTGCGAATACGATATTGGGTGATTTACCTCCAAGCTCAAGCGAGACTTTCTTTAGGTTCCCAGCCGCTGCATGCACGATCAATTTACCGACTTCGGTGGAACCGGTAAACGCGATCTTGTCAATGTCAGGATGAGCCGCTAAGGCGGCTCCGGCAGTTTCACCGTAGCCGGTAACTATGTTCACGACGCCCTTCGGGAAGCCTGCTTCTTCAATGAGTTCACCTAGTCGCAGCGCAGAAAGGGGGGTTTGTTCTGCGGGTTTCAACACGATCGTACAACCGGCAGCGAGCGCCGGTCCTAATTTCCAGGCCGCCATCAGCAGCGGGAAGTTCCATGGAATGATTTGGCCGACGACTCCGACTGGCTCACGTAATGTATATGCAAAATATTCTTGCGGCAGGCTACTCAGAGAAATCGTCTGTCCCTCAATTTTCGTTGTCCACCCTGACATATATCTAAAGAGATCGGTCGCTAAGGGGATGTCGGCCACCCGGGCAACCGCGAGAGGTTTCCCGTTGTCCACTGATTCGATTTCAGCAAACTCTTCAAGATTTTCCTCGATCAGGTCCGCCAGTTTCCAAATCAGTTTGCCTCGCTGTCCGTGAGTCATTCGCGACCAGGGTCCTTCTTCGAACGCTCGCCGGGCGGCCCTTACCGCCAAATCGACGTCAGCATGGTCACCGGCTGCGACATTAGAAAGGATTTCTCCTGTGGCCGGATTGTAAACGTGGAAGGTATCACCGGTCTTAGCGTCCACCCAATCCCCATTTATGAGCATACGCCGATGGGAAGTTACATATTTTTGGACTTTCGGACTGATAAGTGAATTAACTTGTTCAATAGTTGCGACTGACATAACGCTTTATAAGTAGGTTATAAGTTTTAACTTGTCGGTTGGGTTCTAGACCTTCGGGCTCAAGGTCCTGGGGTACGGCAATGAAAGAGAGCCGTCAGTGATTACTGACTCACTGCTTACTGCTTACTGCTAAAAATCGCGAACATCGTTTTGTTCCTCCGGTGTTCGCGCTCTTCCCGGCTTTGTTCACCCGTGGAACTGATGTGCTTCCGTTGAGCCGTTTAGAGCGGTGGTCGAGCTTTCGCCGCCGGAAATTACCATGCTTACATCATCGAAGTAGCCGGTTCCCACTTCGCGTTGGTGGCGCGTTGCGGTGTAGCCTTCTCCTTCAGCGCCGAACTCGGCTTGTTGGAGCTCTGCGTACGCTGGCATACCACAGGTGGCGAAATCCTTTGCCAGGCGGAACATGCCATAGTTCAAAGCGTGGAATCCGGCCAGAGTGATGAACTGAAACTTATATCCCATCGCGGCGAGCTCACGCTGGAATTTCGCGATCGTCGTATCGTCCAATTTCTTCTTCCAGTTGAAGGAAGGCGAACAGTTATACGCGAGGAGCTTACTAGGGTAATGTTCGTGGACGGCTTCGGCGAACCGCTTGGCTTCGGCAAGGTTTGGTTCGCTGGTTTCGCACCAGAGGAGATCGGCGTACGGCGCGTAGGAAACCGCCCTGGAGATCGCTTGCGATAACCCAGCCCGCACGCAAAAAAATCCTTCCGATGTCCGTTCACTCGTAACAAAGGGTTGATCGCGTTCATCCATGTCGCTGGTGAGGAGATTTGCAGCATTGGCGTCAGTTCGGGCGATGACGACCGTTGGTACGTCGCAGACATCCGCCGCCAACCGGGCCGCGATCAAGTGCTTGATCGCATGCTGGGTAGGAATCAAGACTTTCCCACCCATGTGCCCGCATTTCTTTTCTGACGCAAGCTGGTCTTCGAGATGAACACCCGCAGCGCCAGCCTCAATCATTGATTTAACCAACTCGAAAACATTGAGTGGTCCACCGAAGCCGGCTTCAGCATCCGCTATGATCGGTGCTAACCAATAGATGTCATTTTTACCCTCTTGGTGACGGATCTGATCCGCTCGGAGTAGGGCTTGGTTGATCCGCTTCACCACTGCCGGTACGCTGTTCGCCGGATACAAACTCTGGTCTGGGTACATTTGACCCGCTAAATTGGCGTCGGCCGCCACTTGCCAGCCGCTAAGGTAGATTGCCTTCAAGCCGGCTTGAACTTGTTGGACGGCTTGATTTCCCGTCAGCGCGCCGAGTGCAGCCACAAACTCGTCGGCCTGCAGAAGGTGTCTAAGGCGTTCGGCGCCGAGTCTGGCGAGCGTATATTCGATCTTGATCGTCCCTCGCAACCGTTCGACATCTTCAGTGGCATATGGGCGAAATCCAGGGGAACGGACTGACTCCGCCGTTGTCCAGAGTTTCGGATCAACAGTGGGAGCCGCTCCGGCGATTGTCCCGATGTTAGGCTGATTCATAGTTCTTCTCTCGTCATTGATAGATTGGGCTGGTTTGAGATTGGAATTGTCGCTTTCCGCGGAACTCAGGTCTCATTTCCGCTCAGTTGGGCGAGCACGTTGAGGTCTTCCAATGTGGTGGTGTCGCCGGTGACCTGACCTCCGGCAGCAATCTCTTTCAGCAGCCGGCGCATGATTTTGCCGCTCCGCGTCTTCGGCAGGGCCTCGGCGAACCTGACATCGTCCGGTTTTGCAATCGGTCCAATCACTTCGCCGACATGCTGCCGCAGGGCCTCTCGCAATTCCTTGGTGTGCGGTTCTCCTTCTTTCAAGGTGACAAAAGCAACGACGGCTTGACCCTTCATAGGGTCGGGCCGCCCGACGACGGCCGCTTCAGCCACCGCAGGATGACTAACCAGAGCGCTCTCTATTTCGGAGGTACCCAACCGGTGACCGGCAACGTTTAAAACGTCATCGATCCGGCCGACGATCCAGAAATAACCATCTTCATCTCTGCGGGCGCCATCTCCGGTAAAATAGTTACCTTTTATCTCGCTCCAGTACTGCTTTTTGAACCGATCTGGATCGCCCCAAATGTTTCGCACCATCGACGGCCAGGGTTTACGAATGACTAACTTACCTCCAGCATTAGGCGGTACCGTCTCGCCCTGTTCATCGACGACGGCGGCGTCGACGCCAAAGAATGGGAGCGTGGCAGTACCCGGCTTGAGCGGAGTTGCTCCCGGGAGGGGAGTGAGCATAATGGCACCGGTTTCAGTTTGCCACCAAGTGTCAACGATTGGGCAACGACTATTACCGATCACGGTGTGATACCACATCCAGGCTTCGGGGTTGATGGGTTCACCGACACTCCCTAGCAGCCGCAAAGATGACAGATTATGCTGATTGGGCCACTTATCTCCCCAACGCATGAACGCACGAATTGCCGTCGGCGCGGTGTAAAAGATAGTGACCCCGTGCTCTTCGATCAATTTCCAAAATCGGTCGGGCTTTGGCCAGTTTGGTGCGCCTTCGTACATCACTACGGTCGCGCCTAAGCATAAAGGACCATAGACGATATAGCTATGTCCTGTGACCCAGCCTATGTCCGCGGTGCACCAATAGACATCTTCGTCTCTCAGGTCGAAGACATATTTTGTGGTCGCGGCCGCGCCGAGCAGATACCCGGCGGTAGTATGAAGCACCCCTTTGGGCTTTCCAGTGGAACCGCTGGTATAAAGAATGTAAAGTGGGTCTTCGGCATCCATCGACTCTGGGGGACAGAAGGCGGCGGCTTTTTCCATTTCCTCGTGCCACCAGACGTCACGACCTGGCTCAAGCTGAATCTGGTTATTCGCTCGCCGGAAAACGATTACTCGATGAACCTGACGGTTATTTTTTAGCGCGTTGTCCACGCTCTGCTTGAGAGGAACGATAGCTCCTCGTCGATAGCCGCCATCGGCAGTGATCACGATGGTAGCGTTACAGTCGTGGATTCGATCTTTAATCGCCTCAGAACTAAACCCTCCGAACACGACGGAGTGAATAGCGCCGATCCTAGTACAAGCTAACATCGCGATTGCCGCCTCGGGGCACATCGGCATATAGATGATGATGCGGTCTCCACGCTTGGCGCCGTTCCGCTTCAAAACGTTAGCTAGCTTGCACACCTCACGATGCAGTTGCTGATAGGTGATCGTCCTTTTTTCACCCGGCTCACCTTCCCAGATCAGGGCCGCCTTATTGCGCCTGCCATCGTGCAGATGACGATCTAGACAGTTCTCGCTAACATTTAATTTCCCGCCGACAAACCATTTTGCGAATGGCTCTTCCCACTCAAGCACGGTATGCCATTTCTTATGCCAGACTAACAGTTCTGAGGCTAGTTCGGCCCAAAACGTTTCCGGGTCTTCAATTGACCTCCGATACAGCTCCTCGTATTGGCTGAGACTAGAAACGTATGCTTTTTTAGAAAAAGAGGGGGAGGGCTCGAAGAACCGGTTTTCAACGAGATAAGATTCAATATTATTGGTCATTTCGAGTTCTGGTTAATTTGAATCCGCAGCCAACTAAACAGTCCGGTTGCGTAATCGAGCGCCGGGCTCTTCGACGGGCTTCAGCTTGGACAGGCCAAGCTAGGTAAAACGGATCGGGGTTTGAACGCTTAAGCAACGCCCATGCCAAGTGGTGGCTGGAACGGGTTGGTGCAAGGGCTCCAGAGAGCTGACCTCGTTTTCGCTAGTATCCAACGATTAAGCAGGCAACAAGCGGTGCAACAACTGTTGCAACGGGGTTCAGTTCACCGTTCACCGTTCGCGGTTGCGCTGCGGGTTCTGGAACCTGTCCTTCGCAAATCGGAAATATGGTCATACCCCTCTGCCAACAAGACCCCTCGGTGCCGGCTGAACTGTGAACCGTGAACGGCGAACTGGAAACTGCACACCGTGAACCGTGAACTCGTTTCCACTTGCCTTGGGTCGCGGATGTAACTATTGGTCTGTGACCGATTTGTTTCCTGATTCCCCCAGTATTGTTTTCAATTGTAAGCTCGTTCTTTACCAAAGCGACCGCCGGCTAAGGTCCAGCTGTAACCGCCGGCCCGGAGGATGAGAATGCTGAAGGGGGAGATTTTTTCTCATGCTGAGGCGGTGCATCGCCTCGTGCGAAAGGCTGAAACCGATCCCGGTCAAATCTCCCGCCTAGTCAGTTCCTGGCAACGTTCATTAGACAGCTATGGCCTCGATCCGGCCCGTCCCACGCAGCCCCGCATCCTCACTTATTCAGAGCTGCGCGCGCTGCAAGATCCAATGGAACGGTTTTTAACTCTGACCAAAGGGGCGCTCCAAAAACTGTACGAACGGATCGGTCAGGCCGGATACGTGATTCTGCTTACTGATTCCCGAGGTGTGACCGTGGATTATCTGGGGAACGATCGTGACGAGGAGGAGCTGAAACGCGCCGGACTCTATCTTGGCGCCTGCTGGTCCGAATCGGAAGAAGGAACGAACGGCCCGGGTACCTGCATTGAAGATGGTCAACCCGTTACAATTCATAAAACAGAGCATTTCCGAGCACCAAATACGACGCTCACCTGTAGCGCTGCTCCGATCTTCGCTCCGGACGGCAAAATGTTGGCAGTGCTGGATGCTTCAGCCCTGTTTTCTCCGGACGATAAGTCAAGTCAGGCGCTTGTCCTGAACTTGGTCAAGGATACGGCGAGATTAATCGAGCAAGCTCACTTTATAGACGTTTCACGCGACCGTTGGCTGTTGCGGCTTGCTCGCCACCCTCAATACCTGGAGTTAGAAGCGGACGGAATGCTCGCGATCGAGGAAAACGGTCTGATTAGTCTGGCTACCCGGGAAGCGCGGGATCAATTCCAATTGCGCCCCCAGAAAACAAATCTGGTCGATGTTTTTGGCGTTTCTCTTGAAGAGCTGCTGAGGCGACAGTCCGGCAGATCGGCGATTCAGTTACGAGGAGCTAACGGCGACCTCTGGTACGTACAATTTCGTCAACCGAATTCGCCGCCTCGATCAGGTATCGTTCATACCAAGCGCCAATCTACCCACTTAGAAAAGTTTGCCGGTAAAGATTCACAGTTGAAAAAAGTCTGCGAGCGAGCTCGGCGATTAATTCATGTCGAGCTGCCATTTGTCCTTCATGGCGAAACCGGGTGTGGCAAAGAGCGATTTGCCCATGCCTTACACCTGGACGGTCCGCGGGCAAACAAACCGTTCGTAACACTCAACTGTGCTGCGATCCCCGAATCGCTGATTGAAAGTGAATTGTTTGGGTATCGTGAGGGCGCGTTCACCGGGGCGAAGAGCAAGGGGATGCAAGGCAAAGTCATTCTTGCCAACGAAGGGACGTTATTTCTGGACGAGATCGGCGATATGCCGTTGAACCTCCAGAGCCGCCTGCTCCGGGTCCTATCCGAGCGCGAAGTGTTGCCGCTCGGCGCCGACCGGCCGGTGAAGGTTGACGTGCGGATCATCTGCGCTTCACATCGCGACCTCAATGCCATGGTGCATTCAGGGCAATTCCGGGAAGACTTGTTCTACCGGCTTTCCGGTGTTGTGATCCATCTCCCCGCCATTCGAGACCGAGAGGATCTTTCGGAACTGGTCGAAGAGGTGTTAGCCGAAGAGATCCGGGCGACGGGCATCGACTCGGTTCTAAGCCCGGACGCGAAGAAAGTGCTCACGACTTACGCTTGGCCAGGCAACCTCAGGGAAATGCACCATGCGTTGCGTTACGCGTTAAGCCTTAGCGAAGGCGGCATGATCATTCCGGATCACTTGCCTGAAGGACTGCACAGAACTAGTGAACGGTCCGAGCGAACTGACGCCACCGATCAGCGGACGCGCTTAGAAGCAATACTCCAAAGGCATGACTGGTGCATCGAATCGACGGCTAAAGAACTGGGTGTAGCGCGCTCTACGTTGTACCGCCAGATGGACAGGCTCCGGATCGTACCACCTTGGCGCTCAGCGTCCCGGAGGGACGGGTGATAGTAGCCAGGCAGGAACTGCCTGGAAAATCGGTAAATACGATCCGTCCCGTAGGGAACGGTATGAAGCCCGGCCGCCGGATGTTTGCAGCAAAGATGATCAAACAAACCAACCGATCATACCGTACCTACGGCACGGGATCCTTTGTTTCTGGATTCCCAGGCAGTTCCTGCCTGGCTACTATCACTTTGTCCCTACGGGATGGGGCGATTTTTTGACGCATCCCAGGCAATAAATTGCCTGGCTATCTATCATTAGTCCCTCCGGGACAAAACCTCAAAACCAATAAGACGCGCCGACAACCGGTGGTGGGGATCCGCCAACGGATGCCTTGGCGGTTGGACCTATGCGGCTGATATCGTTCAATCGGATCAGGTAAATCTAACATGCAGCCCAGCAGACAAAACCGAAACCAATTGCGGGATGCTTGGCGAATCGCCGGAGCTTACTGGCGGTCCGAGGAGAAATGGTCGGCCTGGGGTTTGCTAGTTGCAATCGTTTTGCTCAGCCTTAGCAATGTCTACGTCAGCGTTCGCATCAATGAGTGGAACAAGAGCTTCTATAATGCACTCCAAGCCTTTGATAGAGATGAGGTAATTCGACAGCTTCTGGTCTTCTGCGCCTTAGCCTTGATCGCTGCAACGATCTCGGTGAATGCCCTTTTCTTGAACCAGATGCTCCAGATACGCTGGCGCCGCTGGCTAACGCGTCGCTATGTCAGCGATTGGTTAGCGGATCGAAAATATTATCGCTTTTGGTTTACCTCCACTACCGACAATCCTGATCAACGCATCGCAGAAGATATTCAGCAATTTGTGGCCTACGTGATGAACTTGTCCGTGGGGTTACTGAGTTCGTCCGTTTTGTTGGTATCATTCCTGTTCATTCTCTGGGGGCTTTCCGGACCGCTAGACATTTCGCTCGGCCAGTGGGGCTCATTTAGTATACCGGCCTACCTGGTCTGGGCGGCATTGCTTTCTGCTTGGATTGCAACTTGGCTGACGATGAAGATTGGCCGACCCTTGGTTCGTTTAAATTTTGCCAGGCAGCATTTCGAGGCCGACTTCCGGTTTGGTTTAGCTCACTTGCGGGAGAACGCGGAGAGCATCGCTGTGTACGGTGGTGAGGCCGCCGAATACAAGATATTTAAGAATCGATTTCGAAAAGTGATCGAGAACTTTTGGGAAATCATGAAGCAACAGCGAAGGCTTAGCTGGTTTACTACCGGGTATGCACAACTGGCTGTGGTAATCCCGTTAGTCGTGGTGTCACCGCGGTATTTCGCGAAACAGATCGGGTTAGGTGGCCTAATGCAGGTAGCCAATGCTTTTGCTTATGTCCACAATGCCTTATCCTTCATCATCAACGCCTATGCGGACATTGCGAACTGGCTGGCGGTCACCGAACGGCTAAGCAGTTTCGAAGAACGACTCCATGAAACCAGGAGGACCTCGCGCGCGCGCAGGGAGATCGCGACTTGTAGCAATGGCGGCGGCGTGACCACCGACAATCTGGATCTTGATCTCCCCAACGGCACGCCGCTTCTACGCGGTGTCACTTTCACCGTCGATGACGGGAGTTCCCTGTTAGTTACCGGTCCGGCTGGGGCCGGCAAAAGTGTGCTCTTGCGAGCCATCGCCGGAATTTGGCCGTTCGGCCATGGCCAGGTCACGCTTAGTTCCCATCGACGACTGTTTGTCCCCCAACTCCCCTACTCGCCACTCGGCACATTAGCCGACGCGCTCTTATATCCGTTCAGCGACAGCAACCCAGTTTCGCCGGATCGAATGGCAGCCGTACTGCGAGAGGTCGGTCTTGGTTGCTTGGTTGGCGAACTCGATAGCGAGAATTGGAGCCAACGTCTGTCCCAAGCCGAGCAACAGCAACTGGCCTTTGCGCGAATTCTATTGGCCAAGCCAGAGGTCGTCTTTCTCGATGACGCGACCTCTGCCCTCGATGACCTCTCCGAAGCGCGATTATACGGCTTGCTGCGCGCCGGGTCCTGGCGCCCAACGATTGTGAGCGCAAGTCATAAAGGAAGCTTGTTCAACTTCCACGACCAAGTCTTGGATATATCGGCCTTTTACCCTCAATCGGAAGCGCCGTTGGAGTCGCCGACCGCTCTGGTTGTTTAAGGGATGGGCGTTCGGCGTGTGGGCGTGTGGGCGTGTCGGCGTGTATGGGGTGCGGTCTCCCTCCCGATCGTGTGGTTTTTCGAAAACCGTATAACGCGCAATCGATGTGTTAATAGGTTGTGGTAAGACCTTTTCTCGAAGCCAGGCGCCACCCCAAACGGCTCAAATCCGGCGCGGAGAAGCTTCATTCAGATGGCTCGTTTTTTTGCGCGCCGAGATTTTCGCCCTACCACGCTCAAATCGCCAACACGCCGGTACGCCGTTTGTCCGCAAGTGACTCCCGACCTAATTTGCCTTCTGCTATTCGCGTAGCGCTACACTCGATGCGGCGGTCGCCATGACGTCGCGATTCCCCTGACGTATTGGGCTCGCTCGAACGCTTCCGGCGTAGGACAATTCTTTTGGCTCAGGCTGCCCTGCAGTTGTTCGACCGATTCGTACTCATGCTCTTCCAGCCACTCGGCCAACTCGTGCTCAATCAGGCTGATATAGGGGATACCTCTCCGCAATAGTATCGAGCACAACTGAGTTATGTCAGCGCCTGCCATCAACATTTTAACCACATCCCTAGCACCATGAATCCCACTGGTAGCAGCCAGATCGACTTTTACGCGACCGTAAAGCAGTGCAATCCAACGCAGCGGTAACCGCATCGCCATCGGTGTACTCAAAAGAATGTTCGGATTAACGTTCAGCAACTCCAAATCAATATCAGGCTGGTAGAATCGATTAAACAGAACGAGCCCATCCGCTCCTTTTTCGGCCAGTTGTTTCGCCATGTTCGCGAAATTACTGAAGAAAGGGCTTAACTTTACGGCCACCGGGATGCTTACGACACGCTTGACGTGAGAAAGTATCTCTAGGTATCTCCGTTCAACCTCGTCTCCGGTTAAATCGAAGTCTGTCGGAATCCAATAAATATTGAGTTCCAGCGCGTCTGCACCGGCTTCTTGGATTCGCTGGGCATAGTCTGTCCAACCACCCGCAGTCGAACCGTTTAAGCTGGCGATAATTGGAATGGAAACCGCGGCTTTCGCGGCCATGATTTCGTCCAGGTAACTTTCAGGCCCCACGGCTAGCTCGTGCATTTCCGGAAAGTAAGTTAACGCTTCCGCATAGCTTTCGGTTCCATGAGTCAGATGGTGTAGAAACTCATGTCGTTCAAAAGTGAGATGCTCTTCGAACAAGGAATGCAGGACCACCGCCGCGGCGCCGGCGTCTTCCATTCGTTTGATATTATCCAGGCTTTCACTGAGGGGCGACGCTGATGGCACTAACGGAGTCCGCAACGTCATACCGAGGTAGGTAGTTTTCAGATTCATGGCAAGTTTATCGGTTAACGGTTTATCGTTGAGCGTTGCCTCGCTTCCGCTGTCGCTTCGCCTTGGCGCGACGGGTGGGAGGCCGACTCGGTCGGGACCGTTTTGGTCGTTTCCGGTTGCGGATTAGCCGTTGGTTGCGAACTAGCCGCTCCCTCCCGGTTTTCTTTTGCTCCATTGCTGGCGAGTCTCTGGTAGAGTTGCCAGCGTCTTTCAATGTTCTCCTGGGCTAGTTCAAACAATCGCTTGGCGTCTTCGGGTTTGCTCTTGGTGAGCATCCTGAATCGATTCTCTAGTTTCAAATATTCCGATACCGGCAGTTTAGGAGCAGCCGAATCAATATGAAGCGGGACTTCACCTTTCGCCGCTAGTTCAGGATTGTACCGATAGAGGAACCACTGACCCGATTGTACCGCCGCTTTCTGGTTCTGCATCGCCGTGGTCATATTGATCCCGTGCGCGATACAATGGCTGTAGGCGATGATCAGGGCTGGCCCATTATAAGCCTCCGCTTCGAGAAAGGCTTTTAATGTGTGTTCGTCCTTTGCCCCCATAGCGACACAGGCGACGTAAATATTGCCGTACGACATGGAGATTAGTCCAAGATCCTTCTTACCGATGCGTTTGCCGCCGGCAGCGAATTTGGCGACTGCTCCAAGCGGGGTCGACTTCGAACATTGACCTCCAGTGTTTGAATAAACCTCGGTATCCAATAACAAGACTTTGATATTGCATCCGCTGGCCAGGACATGATCCAGACCGCCGTAGCCGATGTCGTATCCCCAACCATCTCCACCGATGACCCAAACGCTTTTACGAACCAAGGTGTCAACGACTGGAAGCAATAGCCGGGCGCTCTCGGAGTCAACCTTTTCTAAGGTTTGCTTTAGCTGAGCCACGCGCTCGCGCTGCGCGTATACACCCGCCGCATCCTTTTGATCAGCGGTTAGGACTTCTTCAACCAGCTTGTTATCGCATTGGCCGTCCAGTTGTCGCAAGAGCTCGGCTGCGAACTGGGATTGCTTATCCAGTGACACCCGGAATCCCATACCAAACTCGGCGGCGTCTTCGAACAAAGAGTTAGACCATGCTGGTCCTAAACCGTCGGCGCCCGCTGCATACGGAGTGGTCGGTAAGTTGCCGCCATAAATCGAAGAACAACCCGTCGCGTTCGCAATCAACAGCCGGTCTCCGAACAGCTGGGTCAACAATTTGATATAAGGAGTCTCACCACATCCGGCGCAGGCTCCAGAAAATTCGAAGAGTGGCTCGGCCACTTGCGTCCCTCGGACGTTTTCGAACGAGAGATGCTGGCGCTCACGATTGGGTAGTGCCGAAAAGAAATCCCAATTCTGGCGTTCGGCCCCGTTCTGGGCCGCTTCGGGACGCATATTGATCGCCTTGAGACGGGTCTCGCTTTTGTTACGGGCTGGGCAAACGTCTACACAAATCCCGCAACCGGTGCAGTCCTCGGTAGAAACCTGCAAAGTGTAATTAAGTCCCTTCCATTCAGGCAGCCTGGCCGCATGGGATTTGAACGAAGCCGGAGCCGACTCCAAAAACGACGGTTCGTAAACCTTGCTGCGGATGACCGCGTGCGGACAAACCAGGACGCATTTTCCGCACTGGATGCAGACATCAGGATCCCAAACCGGCACGTCCAGAGCCAGATTCCGTTTCTCCCAACGCGAGGTTCCAGTTGGGAAAGTACCGTCAACCGGAATCGCGCTGACCGGGATTTCGTCGCCGCGACCGGCAATCATCTTGCCCAGGACGTCACGCACAAATGGGGGGGCTTTCGTCACGGCAGGCGCTTCAAGTTCAGGCCGCGGAGAAACCTGATCAGGGACTTTGACTTCGAACAGATAGGCCAAAGCATGGTCGACCGCGTTCAGATTCATCTGTACGATGTCACCGCCTTTTTTGGCGTAATTCTTCCGGATCGAATCTTTAATTGCAGTGATTGCTTCTTCGCGGGGCAGCACTCCGGAGATGGCAAAAAAGCAGGTCTGCATGATCGTGTTGATCCTGCCACCCATCCCGGTTTCATGAGCAACTTTATGGGCGTCGATCACAAAGAAACGCGGCTGTTTCGCGATGATCTGCTTCTGCACCGGCTCCGGCAAATGGCCCCAGACCTGGTCGGGGCCGAACGGGGTGTTCAACAGGAAGACTCCGTGAGGTGCGACCTTGTCTATAACATCATAGCGCTCGAGAAAGCCTGGCTGATGGCAACCGACGAAATTCGCTTCGCTGATCAAGTAGGTTGAACGAACCGGGCGCGGCCCGAATCGCAGGTGCGAGATCGTCATCGCACCTGATTTCTTGGAGTCGTAGACGAAATAGCCTTGAGCGTAGTTAGGGGTGTTTTCCCCTATGATCTTGATAGACTCTTTGTTAGCTCCGCCGGTACCGTCAGATCCAAGACCGTAAAAGACCGCGCGTACGACATCGGCGGATTCAACCGAGAAGGAGGTATCATATTGAAGACTTGTTCTTGTAACGTCGTCGTTGATGCCCAACGTGAAGTGGTTTTTCGGCGTTGGTTCTTTCAAGTTGTCGAGGCCGGCCCTAATCATCCCGGGCGTAAACTCTTTCGATGACAAACCGTATCTACCGCCGACAACTTGAACGTCGGTTGCTTTAGCTTCCTGCAGAGCGTTAACGCAATCCAAGTAAAGCGGTTCGCCGGCGCTGCCTGGTTCTTTGGTGCGATCCAGAACCGCCAATGCTTTGACAGTGGCGGGAAACGCT
>JAFAIO010000217.1 GCA_019236675.1 Verrucomicrobiota bacterium | reverse complement strand
CTCCTTTATGGCGAAGAAAGCTTGGATTGAAAGGAACAAACGGAAGCTGAAGACGGTGCGGAAGTATGCTGCCCTTCGAGCCGAATTAAAGGCTAAAGGCGACTACGAGGGGCTCGCCCAGCTGCCGCGAGACGCCAGTCCGACCCGCTTGGTTAATCGTTGTGAACAAAGCGGGCGCCGCCGTAGCTTCAAGCGGCGTTTTCGCCTATCCCGAATTGCGTTTCGGGAGTACGCTTCCCAGGGATTGATTCCTGGAGTCACGAAGTCAAGTTGGTAGACTCGCCCCCTGGGGGATCTTCTCTTGACCGTCCGTTGGCTGCGGCGTAAACGATGCTGTCCAGTCGATAGATCGTTGGTAATCGAGGGTCAGTTCATTGCTAAGCCCGCGAGGATCTCGAAATGTCGGGTCTCTTTCCTTGCGAGAAGACCGGCCATTTCAAGGCCCTCTCGAACTTCCAGGTAAGCTTGAAAACGGATAGCAATAACTGGTGCTTGAGATTGCCTAAGATCCAATGAGCACGGTTATTTCTTTGGGAATGGGGTTTCCATTCCTGGGTGCGGACGCGGAAGAGAGTTCCGTCAGCGTGGCTTTCACGCATTTGTTTGTTATCCTCCTTCTGATTTGCCTGAACGGTTTCTTTGTGGCCTCGGAATTTGCCTTGGTCAAAGTGAGGTCCAGCCAGCTCGACCTCTTGAAAGATGAGGGAAATCGTCGGGCAACTTTGGCAAAGCACGTCATCGAAAATCTGGATGCGTATCTGTCCGCGACTCAGCTTGGAGTCACGTTGGCGAGCTTGGCTCTCGGTTGGATCGGGCAGCCGTATGTCGCCAGTCTACTCGCTCCTCTCCTTTCTCACATCGGCATCACTTCGCAGGCGGTGATTGACGGGATCTCGATCACGCTAGGGTTTGCCCTGATCACTTATTTTTCCATCGTTCTTGGGGAATTGACCCCCAAAGCCGTCTCGATTCGAAAAGCACTCGAAACCAGTCTTTGGATTAGCGCGCCGCTCCACCTTTTTTATCTTATCTTCCGACCGGCGATCTGGTTTTTGCAGATGTCAGCGGCTGGGATCCTCCGACTTTTGCGTCTGGATCCGGTGGCCGAAAATGAGCTAGGGCATAGCGAAGAAGAACTCCGGGTTATCCTTACCGAAAGTGACGCTAAAGCGGAAGTTACCCCACTGAGCAAGGAGCTTTTGATTAACGCGTTGGATTTTCGCCGGCGCGTGGTCCGGGATATCATGACTCCGCGAGGAGATGTGATCTATCTCGACGCCCAAGATTCTTTCGAGGCCAATCTGCAGGTGGCGATCGAGTCAGCGCATACCCGATTTCCATTGGTCCAGGGCCATCTCGATAACACCATTGGTCTGATTCATATCAAGGACCTGATGAAAGAGATGAAGAAGCCAAAGCCGGATCTCTTAGCAGTGAAGCGCGACCTTTTGCCGGTCCCTGAATTTATGCCGTTGGATAAGCTGCTGAACACCTTTCTGGCAAAGAGGGTGCATCTAGCTGTGGTGGTGGACGAATTTGGGGGAGCTGTAGGGATTGTGACACTGGACAACGTCCTGGAAGAACTGGTTGGCGAAATCAAGGATGAGTTCGATCAGGAACCCGCTCGGGAATTCGTGCGGTTGAACGAAGAAGAATTCGTTGTCCAGGGTCAACTGAACCTCTACGAACTGCAGGAACTGGCTGACCTTCATCTGGAAGACCCCGAAGTGAGCACAATCGGTGGGTACGTCATCCAACTTCTCGGACACTTGCCCAAACAGGGCGAACAAGTCCGGATCGAAGATTATTTAGTGACGATAACCCATACCGACGGTCTAAGGATTTTCCAACTCCACTTCAAAAGACGACAGGTTCAACCGTCCGAGGAAGTGACTGCAAATTGAGCCTTGCAGGCCATGTTTTCAGGCTCCGCCGAATATTACGATTTGGTTTACGGTAAGAAGGATTACCGGGGAGAAACTGACCGGTTACGGGAGCTTTTTCGGCGATTTGTTCCCGAGGGTCGCACGATCTTGGATATCGCTTGCGGCACCGGCGAACACCTCCGGTTCTTGCCTGAATATCGAGTGTCTGGAATCGACCTCGAGCCCGCTTTTGTAAGGATCGCGAACGAAAAACGCCCCGATGGAAATTTCGTAGTCGCGGATATGCAGAGATTCGACCTGGGGTCCAAGTTCGACATTCTGATCTGTTTGTTCAGCGCGATCGGGTACCTGCTAACCGCGGAAGCGGTTCTATCAGCCCTGCGTTGTTTCAAGGCCCATTTGGCGCCGGGAGGAGCCATCTTTATCGAGCCTTTTTTCGAGCGCAACGCGTGGCGTACCGGCGAGACTCACATCGCGACTGGGGAAGACGATCACCGAAAGGTTTGCCGGTTGATGACTAGCGATAGGAAAGGCGATGTCTCGATATTGACTGGCCATTATCTGCTCGCAGAGGGAATAAATGTCAGATACGCCGTCGAAAGGCATGAATTGCTGTTGTTAGACCGAGGTCAATGGCAGGACTTCTTTCGAGAAGCAGATCTCAACGCCGAGTATTTGCCGGAAGCGTTCAGCTCTCGCGGACTATACGTGGCGCGCTCTTCTAGTACCAACCCCTCCTAGCTCCTAGATTCTGGCTCCTAGCTCCTTGCTCCTAAGGAGGAAGCCCCCTTTTACACATGGGCTTCCGGCCCCTTACCTTCAGTAGCGAACGGATGATATTGATAGAGCCAGGTTTCAGTCAGTACCTGGTCACCCGTCCTCAAGAAAAGACGCATCTCCACTGGGTCGCGCCCGTCCACCGCCAAATCGAACTCGGCTCGCCAAAGACCTGGTACGCCGCCAGGGACTTTCTCTGTGTTGAAATAAGAAAATGTGCCGCGTGACGCCCAAAGGACTGGCTCGGGCTTCGCATCGTCACGAAGGCCGTTCAAAGGAGCGCCCAGGAACTCAACCATGAATTTCCGAGTGCCGGGCGGATGGGGTTGCCCGGGGCGTCCTCCTCGACCAAGACGAGTCGCCACGCAACGGGCGAGGGGTGGCGGATAAGGCTCGTCCGCAACCCAATGCAACCGGTAACGGAGGTCGATCCGATCTTTGGCCTGTATCGGTTTGGTTGGGCACCAATACGCGATGATATTGTCGTTGATCTCGTCGTTCGTCGGAATCTCCACTAGATGCACCGCACCAGCGCCCCAATTGCCAAGCGGCTCGATCCAGACTGAAGGCCGCTTTTCATACATGACACCATCTAGATAGTGGTCGAAGGACCGGTCTCGCTGCATCAGACCGAATCCGCGAGGGTTTTCGTCAGAGAAACTCGAGATGACGATCCTTGGCGGATTGTTAAGCGGGCGCCAGAGGCGTTCTCCATTTCCATTCCATATCGCCAATCCATCGGAATCGTGAACCTCCGGTCGCCAGTCAATAGCAACGGGTTTCACGGTCTCTGAGTACCAATACATCGACGTGAGCGGAGCTAATCCGAGACGCTCGACCGAGCTACGAAAGAAAAGGGTGGCTTCAACGTCGGTGATCACTGCCTTTGTCCGGTGTAATGCGAAGCGATAGGCGCCGGCGACACTTGGGCCATTGAGCAGCGCATAGCAATCGAAAGGCTCACTGGCAGATTCGGTGGGGCTAAACCAGAAAACAACAAAGTCTGGAAATTCTTCAGGACCACTGCCTCCTGGCGTTAACGCGATACCGCGAGCCGATATGCCCACCTGTCCAAGCTCGCCTTTAGCCCGGAAATAAGACGCGCCGAGGAAGGTTACCCACGGTTCTTCACGACGCCAATCAAGGGGGCCGGTCTTCGCTTCCAGGACCCAAAAACCGGCCATACAAGAGGGATTGGCGGCGAGGCCTTGGGCGACGCTGTCCGCCGGCATATCAAAATAGCTGGGATCGTATAGGATCTCCCGAGCCTGTTTAGCCCCTTTTTCGATTGCGAACATGCGAACGGTCTTAGGAAAATAATGACCGACAAACATGAAGGTAATCGGAAAGACCCCGGGCTGACCATCTCCGTAAAGGGCGAAATCCCGCTTATATTTCAGCTTGCCGTAAGCGTCATAATCGATGTTAGCGACGATGTTCGGGTCAGGTTGCGGCGGAGGCTGATAAGGCGCGGCAGCGAGACTCTGCGCATGGCTCTTGAGCCAATCGTATGAGAAAGGCTGTGCTGCACCGAAGCGTAAGCCATGGGACCGATGGTCGGCTGTGATGGTCGTCGCCGTTGGTGCGGCCGCTGCTATCTTCACAAGGTTTTCCCGGTCGAGCATAGGTCGTATCAGTCTTATAACAGCTGATCAACAAATTGCTCCCGATCGAAATACGCGAAGTCGTCCACTTTCTCTCCGGTCCCGACAAAACGAAGAGGAATGCCTAACTCTTGTTGGATAGCGACAGCGATACCACCTTTGCCAGAGCCATCTAGCTTGGTGAGCACGATTCCGCTTAACCCGATGGCCTCCTTAAATTCGCGAGCTTGAACGAGCGCGTTGCTCCCGGTGGTTGCGTCCACCACCAGCAAGCGTTCGTGAGGTGTTGCCGGATCATGCTTCTGCAAGGTGCGAACAATTTTGCCGAGCTCTTGCATCAGGTTGTACCGGGTATGTAGGCGCCCTGCTGTGTCACAGATCAAGAACTCAATGTTCCGCTTGTTCGCAGCCGCGTAGGCGTCGTAGCAGAGCGCAGCGGGATCCGCTTGATATTCGCCCGCGACGACTTCGACGCCGACGCGTTCACCCCAAATCTGGAGTTGTTCGATCGCAGCAGCTCGGAACGTATCGGCAGCCGCTAGCATTACTGTGTGGCGTTCCCTCTTGAGAATGTGCGCCAGTTTGGCTGTCGACGTCGTCTTTCCGGTGCCGTTAACTCCCGTCATCAAAATAACTTTCGGACGATCAGGTAGCGGTCTGAGGCGTGGATTGGCCAGCGGAAGAATCTGTTCGATGTGCTGCTTGACCACATTCACGATTTCCCTGGCGCTGACATTTGGCCGCTCTTGTAAAGCCTTAATGATTTCAAGCGTCATCGGGACCCCAATGTCAGCGCGAATCAGGCTCTCCTCGAGCTCATCCCAGTCGACGGGCTTTCCGGAAAACCGGTCGAACAGATCTTTGAGAAATCCAAAAGCCATGAAGGAGTTAACGGTTAGCGGTTAGCGGTCGGCGGTGGAGTTTGCGTTCGATGGTTCCCAGCGTCTACTTCTCTAAGAACGGATTACCGCAAACAGCAAACCGCAAACGCCAAACCGTCAACCGCAAACCACCAACTGCTAACTCATAGCGGTTCTAAGTGGGCGGTTTAAATCAAGCTTTACCCGGTCGAGCACGCCATTCACGAATTTGCCGGACTCCTCGGTGCCGAATTTTTTAGCGATGTCGATCGCTTCGTTAATGGCGACAATGGGTGGTACGTCATTGCAAAAGATCATCTCATAAATGGCCACACGTAGAATATTGCGATCGACGGCCGAGATACGCTTCAGTTCATAGTTTGCGGTGTAGCGGCTAATCTTTTCGTCGATGGTGCCTTGTTCTGCAATCACTCCAGCGGCCACTCGAGTGGCAAACTCTTTGGTTGCTTGATTCGCGGTTCGGAGTTGCCAGAATCCATCCAGATCGGCCTCCTCTAGAGGTTGGCGAACGTTCATGTCCCAATGAAACAACAACTGTACGGCGGCTTCTCTGCCTTCGCGTCGCTTCCCCATAACCTACTCCTTTGCCAGGCTAATCAGGCTACCTAAAATCCGAGTGGCGGCGCGCGCGGCTTCAATACCCCGGTTTATCTTGGGCAATAGGCATCGTTCGGTCGCCTGTTGATCATTCTTAACGACAAGCACTTCGTGTAAAATTGGAACCTTATGCTGCAGACTCAGATTCATTAGCGCGGTAGTCACCGCCCCGGCAATCAGCTCTGCGTGCATGGTCTCTCCGTCGAAGATAACGCCAAATGCGAGAACCGCATCAACCGGCTGACGCTCAATGACGGCCTGCACCGCGATAGGGATTTCGAAAGAGCCGGGGACGCGAAGAACGATTGTTTCGCTCTTGGGAGCGATGGCCAGTAGCTCGTCTTTGGCGAACCCAACTAGACCGTCTACATACTCGCGATTGTACTCGCTGGCCACGATTCCGAAGCGCCAAGGGGCGGCCTGTGTATCGGGACGAACTGGAAACTGATGCGACATTGAGTTGGTGACGATACCCCGGCCGATACTGACCGCAAGGGGCATCGGGAAGGAGCTAGGAGCTAGGAGGGAGCCCCATTTTTGGTGGGGCGAGGCTCCCGAATGGCCAGACCGGTGGAGCGAAGTCTTTCGTGACCCTCGCTGAGTCCCTTTGTTAGGCTGTCAAACGCGCCGACCTGTCCGACGAAGCTTAGTGTCCTTAGGTGGCCAACAGCGAGAGATTAACGAAGTCGGAGCCGTGGTCTATCGTGGGCCACGGCTCGGCGCGTCTGCAGTCCTTGCTCACTGATTTTCGGGCCCCGTGCAGCTTGCCCTTGCTGAAGCATTGGGCGATCCGGGAGCCTCGCCCGACCAAAAATGGGGCCCCCCCAAGCTCCTCCTTAAAGCAGATGCCCAAGCTTAAGCTTTTTGGTCTCGAGATACTTTTCGTTGTGGGGATTGGCTGTGACCCGGATCGGGATTTGGTCAACGATATTTAGGCCGTAACCTTCGAGTCCAATGACTTTCTTTGGGTTATTGGTCAGTAGACGGATATCGTGGACTCCAAGATCGACTAAGATCTGTGCCCCCAATCCGTACTCGCGTAGATCGCTAGGGAAACCAAGTTTCTCGTTTGCTTCGACGGTGTCGAGCCCGTCTTCTTGGAGTTTATAAGCATGGATCTTTGCTGCTAAACCGATCCCTCGTCCTTCCTGTCTCATGTAAATCAAGATACCAGCTCCCTCGTCTTGAATCTGCTGCAACGCAGCGTGCAATTGATTGCCACAGTCGCACCGGCGCGAACCAAACACATCGCCGGTTAAACACTCGCTATGGACTCGAACCAGCGTCGGGTTCACCGGCGGCAAAGGTCCGGTGGTAAGCGCCAGATGATGGACGTCGTCGATAACGGATCGGTAGAGATGCAAACGAAAATCGCCGTAATCTGTCGGCAACCCGACTTCCGTCTCTTTGACGATGAGTTTTTCTCGAACTCGGCGGTAAGCGATTAGATTTTCGATGGAGCAAATCTTGAGGCCAAACTTCTCTTTAAAAGCGAACAGCTCAGGCAAGCGCGCCATGGTGCCATCGTCGTTGACAACCTCAGCCAAAACCCCGGCTGGGTGCAAGTTCGCCAGCCGGGCTAAATCGACCGCCGCTTCGGTGTGGCCTGCTCGGCGCAAGACACCGCCCCGACGATAGCGGAGAGGGAAAACGTGACCCGGCCTGACCAGATCGTCAGCTTCGGTGTTTGGGTCTGCCAGCAGGCGGATCGTCCGAGATCGATCGGCGGCCGATATCCCCGTACTAACCCCCTTCTGGGCGTCGACCGAGATCGTATAAGCTGTTCGCCTTGCCTCCGTATTCCTCCGGGTCATCAAAGGCAAATCCAACCGGTCGAGAGCGGAACCTTCCATCGGAACACAGATCACCCCCGACGTATAGCGAATCATGAAACTAATCGTCTCCGGGGTTGCTTTTTCAGCGGCCAAAATGAGGTCACCCTCGTTCTCGCGCTCCGCGTCATCGGTCACAATCACCGGCTTTCCCGCGCGGAGGGCGTCCAGCACTTCCTCAATTGGATCGAACTGAAAGTTCATACAGTCTTCAAACTTACCATTAAGATGGGGTATAAGAAACTCGGCCTAACGCCCTTGTCGAATCTTTGGTTCCGTGGGCAGGAGCGTCAGCTCATCCTCGGGTCCGGGATTCGGGGGTGGATAACCGTTGCCTGCGGGACCGGATGGGACCTATACGACTAATGGGGACCTATGTGACCCGAACTCATTAGTCCTATCACTCCCATAGGTCTGATCCGTTCACCCGCCCACCGTTATCCCGTTATCCCGGGCGTCCGCCGCACCGAAGATCCGTCCCCCGTTGACCAGTCCGAAAAATGGCGTTAGCTAAGCTGCCTCATGCGATTCCGCTCTGTTTTTGTCGCTGGCCACCGCGGCCTAGTAGGAAGCGCGATCGTGCGCCATCTCGAGGAGAAGCCGGGGCTCGAGTTGCTGACCAAAACACGGAAAGAGCTCGATCTGCGCGAGCGGCACGGGGTCGAACAATTTCTAAAAGCTGCCCGGCCCGAAGTAGTCGTGCTAGCGGCCGCTAAAGTTGGCGGGATTCAGGCGAACTACCAGTTTCCCGTTGAGTTCCTATCGGAAAACCTCGAAATCCAAAGCACGGTCATTGCTGCGAGCTTTCTGGCCGGTGTCAAAAAGCTGATCTTTTTGGGAAGCTCGTGCATTTATCCGCGACTCGCGCCCCAACCAATTTCCGAAGACGCCCTGTTAACAGGTCCGCTCGAGGTTACGAACGAACCCTACGCATTGGCAAAGATAGCCGGGATCAAACTTTGCCAGGCGTACGCGCGCCAATACGCCGCAAACTTTGTTTCCGTGATGCCGACGAACATCTACGGACCGAATGACAACTTCGACCTGGAGAACTCACATGTCCTGGCCGCCTTGCTCAGGAAGGCGCATGAGGCCAAGATCTCCGGCAAACCGAGTATCGCCGTTTGGGGAACCGGCACTCCGCGACGCGAATTTTTGCACAGCGACGATCTGGCGGATGCGGTTGCTTTTCTGATTGAGCATTATGATTCTTCCGAAATCATTAATGTTGGCTGTGGCCAGGACGTAACCATTCGGGAGTTGGCGGAGTTGGTTTGTGACGTAGTCGGCTTTACCGGGACGCTGGAATTTGATGCTGCCAAGCCCGACGGCACCCCGCGTAAGCTTTTGGATGTGAGCAAGCTCTCCAAGCTCGGCTGGCAAGCAAAGATCCCTTTGCGTAAAGGGATCGAGTCGATGTACGAATGGTTTCTCAAGAATAGGAAAGTTTAACCGCGTGCATCCGGATTCAAAGGCATTAAGGATTGCGATCTCAAGCTTAAGTGGTTGTGGTAATACCACGGCGACGATGAACGTCGGCCGGACCTTGGGCCTCAAGGTCGTGAACTACACCTTCCGGGATTTGGCCGCCGATATCGGAATCAGCTTTGAGGAAATTCACGAGCGGTCGCAGCAGAATCGAACTTTCGACTATCTGACCGACTTGAACCAGATCCGGCTGTCGCTGCAGCCGAAAGTAGTCGTGGGATCGCGTCTGGCCGCCTGGCTAGTCAATGCCGATCTCCGGGTCTGGTTACAGGCGTCCTTGGAAGAGCGAGCCAAGCGGATCTTTCGCCGGGAGGTTGACAAAGGTTTGACCTACGAGTCCGTCCTCTATCGCACGCTGCAAAGAGATGAGCAGAATCGGAAACGATATCTTCAGCTCTACGGAATCGACAGCAACGATCGGAGCGACTTCGATATCATCATCAACACCGAGAAACTAACCGCCGAACAAGTCTCCAGCCTGATCATCGCTGCCGCCCGATGGGCCAGCCAAAATCAGTTGGATCGGAAGAATCTGCACCTTGAACGGATCCGGAACATTATCTCGGACAGCCTGAATATTGACCCGGCGGTCTTGAACGATCCCGCTCTCTCGCTCGACGTGAAGGCGATCTATAAAGCGCAGGGCGTCTGAAGCGTATCGGCGTGTGGGCGTATCGGCGTATCGGCCAGCGCGTGGTTCCTAAGAGGAGACGCACCATCAGGGCGAGTGTACGGATTAGACTTATGGGACTAATAGGCCCTATTTCCACACGTTTTGGAACCACTTTTTGCGGATCGGACGCTAGCCGTATCCTATGAGTCCCATCCGTGAGCTATCCGTGAGCTCAGGCTGGCGCGCCCTCGATAGGCCCATACGCTGTCACGCCCACGCCGATTCGCCCACACGTTCCCCACTACCCCAACGCAATCGGTGCCCCCAAACACTGATCCGGAATGCCGAATGCATCCACCAATGCCACCGCGTCTTGCCGGACCTCTTGGCACAACCGGGTCACCTGGCTAGTAATCGCTCTCGCTCTCTTTCCCGGCATAAACCCATTCTCCAGGAACCAGCCTTTGTGCCTTTCCAGGTGATATAAAGCAAAAAGATCGCCCAATTTTCGCAACGGCGGCTGCAGGGTTTGTTCAGGTACGTGGGCAACGGCTTCGATGAAACTTTCCAGTACCTGCCGTTCGGCGTAAGCTTCTGCCAGCTCAAGTAGCTCTGGCTGTAGCCTGCTAAAAGCTGAGTAAGCGTCCATGTCCTTCTGCCGCGTTAGGCGCCGAAACGCGCCCCCGGATCGCAACAACAACGTCGATTCCCGAAATCGGAAGTGAGCCAGCTGTTGCTCGGGGTTTAGCAAGGATGCTGTATCGGCGGTAAGACCAATGAACCTTTTCTTTAATGCCCTCAGCCGCTGATCGAGAAAGAACCGTGCAATCCGGCCAGGATTCATCTCCTTAAGCTGGTCTTTCAATTCGCCAAGAAGATTCTTCGCTACGAGTTGCATCAAGACCGTATTGTCGCCTTCAAAGGTCGTGAAAATATCGGCATCGGCCTTCAAGGCGGCGAACCGGTTCACAAACATATAGCCTTCACCGCCGCAGCTTTCTCGACAGACTTGGATGGTATGGATGGCTGTCCAGGTAGAGAATGCCTTGATTGCGGCGGCCAAACTTTCAATGGAACGCGCGCTGGTCCCGCGGCCGCGGGACTGTTCACGGATCCGAGCGAGCCGTTTCACCGCAAAGTCGAAAGCATAAGCATTGGCCAGTAAGGGCATCAGCCTCCGTTGAGTCGCAGGGTAATCCAAAACCAGCATTTCCTGGACGCCGCCTCCGAATTGTCGCCTACGCGCTGCGTAACGGATCGCGATAGTTAGCGCCGATTTCGCCATGTTGTTCGCGGCCAGCGCCATCGTGATGCGACCGTTCACTAACGTGCCGATCATGGTGAAGAAGCGGCTATTGTTGCTCTTGATCTCGCTCCGGTATTGGCCGTCGTCGGTGACTTCGGCAAACCGATTCAATAGTTCAGCCTTAGGCACCCGGGTGTTCTGGAACCAGATACGGCCGTTGTCGACGCCGTTGAGACCGAGCTTAAGTCCATTGTCTTCGATAGTAACCCCAGGCAGCGGTTGGCCAGTCTCATCCCGAATCGGAACTACGAAAGCGTGTACTCCGTGATTAGCAGCTCCAATGTGCAACTGAGCGAACACGACCATGAATTGCCCATCAACCGCGGCATTGCCGATGAAGGTTTTCCCTGAACTGTGCGAAGGACTGTTGATGATGAAATCCCGGTGTTCAGAATCATAGACCGCGGTCGTCTCGAGAGCTTGTACGTTTGAGCCGTGACCGATCTCGGTCATCGCGAAACCGCCGAATAACTGGCAGGCCGTGGCCTTCGGTAAGTACTTTTGATGATGGTATCCGGTCCCCAGCTGGTGAATGCTCCCGCCGAAGAGCCCGAATTGCACTCCGAGTTTGATCAGAAGGCTCCCGTCATGGAAGCTGAGGACCTCAACGACGGCCATCAATTTTCTTAAGTTGGCCTCGCCGCCGAGCTCTGGGGGCAAAAACAATCGACCCAAGCCCGCATCCGAAATCGTTCGTAGCCAGATGAGAACTTGTCTTCTGTACTCGTGCAGGTCAGGGCCTTCAAAATGCCGGAACTCGGGCCGGGTAATAATGCTCTTTACGAGATTTCGGGTCTCGACGAATTCCCCATCGAGATAGGCTTGCAGAGTAGCTGGGGAGAACCCGGTGAGCTTCCGTTCAATCGGTGGATAACTGCGCTCAAACGTCAGTTTATCGCTTTGCATCGAAAAACTTGCCTCCGCGATTGACCATTTCATTGAGCAAAGTGCACGGTTTAAAGTGTTCTCCAAACTTTCCAGCTAAATGGTTTAGCCGGCTGACAACCGTAGAGATCCCGACGCTGTCTGCGTATTTTAACGGGCCCCCTCGGAATGGCGCCCAGCCGGTGCCCATGATCATGCCGAAGTCTACATCTGCCGGCTCGGTTACCACCTTTTCTTCCAATACTCGGGCGGCTTCGTTGACCATAGTAAAAATCAATCGATCGGTCAGTTGATCGGCGTTGGTCGGTTCGATGGACGGCTGGAACTGCTTTAGCTCCGGATTAGGGCTCTCTGACTGATCTCGATAAACGTAAAAGCCGGCTCCAGATTTCTTTCCTAGCCAGCCCTTCTCGACCATACGAGGCAGTATGTTATTCAGAGGTGGAAGATGCGGAACTCGCGCTGCCAGATCACTTCCGACATGCTGCGATACGTCCAGTCCGACTTCATCATTCAGACGCAAAGGGCCCATCGGCATTCCGAAATCCAATATCGCCCGGTCAATGGATTCGACGCTGTGTCCTTCGGAGAAAATTCTGATGGCCTCGACCAAATAAGGCAGCAAAATCCTGTTCACCAAAAAACCGGGACTATCCTTAACCAATACGGGCAATTTCCCGATCGATTTAACGAACTGAACGGCCATTGCCAAAACCGTTTCGCTGGTCCGCGACCCGCGAACGATCTCGACTAATTGCATACGATGAACCGGATTGAAAAAGTGGACCCCAACGACTTTCTCGGGATGAGCCAATCCATCCGCAATGGCATCAATCGAAAGCCCGGACGTGTTCGATGCGATCAGTAGAGTGTTCGGAATTTTCGGTTCCAGCTGAGAAAAAAGCTGTTTCTTTAAGTCGAGTTTCTCGACGGCGGCTTCAATGGCGAGATCGACGTTCGTTAACGGCACGTCGTCGTAGATTGGTAAAATTCGATCGAACCCGGCGCGCGCGTCGACCTCGGTCAAAATCTTCCGTTTGACAGCATCACGATAAACTCGGTCGATGGCTTGCAGACCTTTCCCCAGAGGCTCGGGGCCAATATCCTTTAAAACCACGTTGAGCCCGCGCGCGCTCAACCACTGCGCGATTCCCGAACCCATCAGCCCTGCACCAACCACTAGAACCCGCTTTGGTTTAACTTCCGGTTTCAGATCGCCAACCGTCAGCTTCTTTGCGCGTTCCTGGAGGAAGAAGACTCGAATTAAGTTTTGGGCCACTTCACCATTTGTGAGATCGATGATCGCTTTCTTTTCGTTCTCCAACGAAACCGCAGTCGGGCTCTTGAGCCCATTGACGACGACTTCCAGGGCTTTCAAAGGAGCAGGATAATGTCCGCGTGTCTTTTCAATCGTCTTCTTTTTTGCTCGGTCAGCGATGACCGTCGCAAGCGGTGAGATATTGGAAAAGTGAGTCTTGGTCACTCGCTTTCGTCCGTGGCTATCAACAATCTTTTTTGTAGCCAGGCCCTCTAACCGCTCCCGGTAAGTCGAATCGTCAACCAAACCAAGTTTTTGCGCCTGCCGCGTGGGATATTGTTTTCCGGAAAGAATCACCTCCAGAGCGGTCGGCAAGCCCACCAACCGGGGAAGGCGCGTGCAACCTCCCCAAGCCGGGATGATACCCAGAGTTGTTTCCGGTAGCCCTACCTTCGTGGCCGAATCGACCGAAGCGATCCGGTAATCGCAGGCCAACGCAATCTCAAAACCGCCGCCGAGCGCCACCCCGTGGATCGCTGCGACCGTAGGGAATTTCAAATTAGCGATTCGATCAAAAATGCGTTGCCCTTGGTCGACGATCTTGGACAGGTTCTCTGGGCTCGGATCCTTGGAGAAACCGCTCAGATCGGCTCCCGCAATGAAAATCTTTGGTTTAGCACTGGCAATAACCAGGCCCCGGACGGATGAGTCGTTCTCAACTTGATCCAGCAAGCTATTCAGCTGTTCGAAGGTCGCCTGATCGAAAATATTGGCTGCCGACCCGGGGCGATCGAAAGTCAAAAAGGCGATTCCTCCCCGAACTTCGCATGTAATCGTTCGATCCACGTTTGTTTCTTTCCGTTCCTTTACAGCGATATCAATTTTTAGGGTCTATCAATTTCGAGTCAACCAGAGCGCTCCTCCCTGGCCACCTCCAACGCACAGAGTGACCAGCGCTTTGTCGGCCTGCCGACGATGCAGTTCCTTCAACGCGGTCAGCACTAAACGCGACCCCGTTACACCGACCGGGTGACCCAGTGCAATTGCTCCTCCGTTCACGTTCAAAATTTCATCTGGAATCTCTCCCAGAGCCGAATCTCTTCCGAGATTCTTCTTACAATATTCCAGCGAGACGGCCGCTTTTTGACAGGCCAAAACTTGGGCCGCAAAAGCCTCGTTGATTTCGATGATGGAAGCGTCTTTCAAGCTTAAGCCGACTCGTTGCTCCACCCGGTGAATCGCGTGGATTGGTCCGAGGCCCATCCTGGCGGGATCCAGTCCCACATAGTCATATCCCAGCAGCCGGCCTAATGGCGTTAAACCAGATTCCTTTAAGCCCTTCTCGGTCATCAAAAGAAGTGCAACGGCGCCATCCGTGATTTGAGACGAGTTACCCGCTGTCACCGTGCCGGTGTTCGGTTCGAACACCGGCCTAAGCTTCGCCAGAGCCTCCATCGTTTGGTTTTCTCGAGGTCCGTTGTCCTGTTTCAGATAAGGTTTACCGTTCTTGGACCTGGGCAGGTACACTGGGGTGATCTCGGCGTCCAGATTCGGTCGAGCTGCGATTGCGCGCTGATGTGAGCGCATGGCAAAGCTGTCCTGTTCTTCCCGCGAAATATTGAAATCACGACTCACATTCTCGGCGGTTTCGCCCATGCTGAGCCCGCAAACCGGATCGGAAAGACCGAGTTGCAGCGCGATCTCCGGCTTAAGATCGCTTAAGCGAAACTGGCTAGCGGCTTGAAATTTGTGGGCCACGTTTTTTGCCCGCACAAACGCACCAAATTTTTTGGCGGTTTCATAGGAGTACAGCAACGGCAGCTGCGACATACTTTCAACGCCGCCCACCAGAAACACTTCGCCGCGGCCCGCGATCATTTTCTCGGCGGCTTGGGTCACAGCTTCGAAACCGGAAGCACAGTTCCGGTGGACGGTAACCGCCGGCACGGATTCAGGAATGCCAGCACGCAGGGCGATGACGCGCGCGATGTTTGGGGCTTCCGCTGGTTGACCGACACAACCCAAAATGACTTCCTCGATCTTCTCGGGAGCGAGGCCCGTCTTCGCCAACAGCATGCTAACAGCGGTCTTACCCAGGTCCATCGCCGTGGTGTCCGCCAAAATAGTACCCGACTTGGCGAAGGGAGTACGGACACCATCCACGATATAGATTTTTTCCTTCATAGCTTAGTAGTCAGTAAGCAGTAACCAGTAATCAGTGATCAGTACCCCCCTATTCAGGGGGCGTTCATCTCATAAGGCGTCTAAGCAACCAAAAGACCGTTTTGCCGCGAATCCTCTCATCTCAAATCACTGATTACTGGTTACTGATTACTGATTACTAATCCAAGTTTCACGCCCGGCTGCTTACGCCAATCATCTTTCACTTCTCACCTCCTGCCACCACCAAGTGTGGTTTCTTGATACGTGGTCGCGGCAAGCTCCTCTTTCTCATACAAAGCCGCAATCTCGCCGGCGTGTTTCTTTAGGATTTGTTTGCGCCTCAATTTCAACGTCGGAGTTAGTTCGCCGCTGGCAATGGTCCATTCTTCTTCTAAGACCGCAAATTTTTTGATCTGGCTATAACGACCAAAACGCGAATTGCAGTGATCAATTTCGCTCTGAATCAGCTCGATGACCTTCGGATGCTTCCACGGTTCGGTTCCATCCTCGATCGATCCGCCCTCTGTGGTCAGCCACGCTCGCAGCGCATCGAACTGAGGAACGATCAACGCTGCCGGGAACTTGTGATTTTCACCGACCACCATGCACTGAGCGATAAAACGTGATTCTTTCAGCTGATTCTCCACCTGCTGAGGAGCAATGTATTTTCCACCGGAAGTCTTAAAGATCTCTTTTTTTCGATCCGTGATCTTAAGAAAGGGGCCATCCATTTCCCCTACATCACCAGTGTGAAGCCAGCCCTCGGAATCGATCACTTCGTTGGTCAGATCCGGACGTTTATAGTAACCGATCATCACGTTCGGACCGCGATAGAGGATTTCGCCATCCTCGGCAATTTTGATCTCACCACCCGGAATGACGGGGCCAACCGTTCCCAGCTTGTGCAGGGAGGTCTTAGGTCGATTGACCGAGATCACCGGCGCCGCTTCAGTCGGTCCGTAGCCTTCCCAGACCGAGATACCGGCTGCCCAGAAAACTCGGGCTAAGCGCGGCTGGAGAGCGGCGGATCCTGAAATAATGCCACTGATTCTTCCTCCAAATGCCTCTCTCCACTTCCGGAAAACCAGAAAGTCAGCGATAGCCAACTGGAGACCCTTGAGCCACGGGCAATGTGCGTCCGGATCAAAGCTCAATCCGAGATTCAGCGCCCAAAAAAAGATGTGCCGTTTCAGACCGGGTAGCTGCTCGCCGCGAGCGACAATGCGTTCGTAAATCTTTTCTAGCAGTCTAGGAACAGTGGAGAAAGTATTCGGTCGCACTTCCCTTAGATTTTGCGCGATAGACTCCAGGTTTTCCGCGTAGTAGATCGAGGTGCTGACATAGGCGTACATGTTCACCACGGTTCGCTCGTAAATGTGGCACAGCGGAAGGAAAGAAAGCGCACGCTCATGGCCGCATGGTCGTAGTATCTCGGCGGCTGCTAGCGCGTTACTCACCAAATTGACGTGCGAGAGCATAACTCCTTTGGGTTGGCCGGTAGTACCCGATGTGTAAATCAGAGTGGCGAGGTCCTCCGGTTTAACGGCAGCCCGGGCTTCCGCTAACTTTTGCCGTACGGCGCCGTCGAGCAGCGCCGTTTCTCCAGCCTCAGCTAGCTTCTTCCAAGAGTCCGCACCCGTTACATCGTCGTAAGTGTAGATGTTTCGGATATCCGGAACCTCGTCCGCAAGGGGACGAAT
>JAFAIO010000560.1 GCA_019236675.1 Verrucomicrobiota bacterium | reverse complement strand
TCCACTTCTGGTTATCCCATCGTTTCCTTCCTTTCTGGATTTATCTTGACGCTATATTCCGTTTTGAGCTTGATCTCGCTTCCGCTCCACGCTGAACAGTCACTGGATTTTGCTTTTGATTATCGTCCGCTCATTCCTCGCTGCCACAATCAAAAACAAAACCGCTGGCTCATCTAAGCGGATGTCTTGAATAGTTAGCTTAGTGACTAACTACGACACTCCATGACATACGCCGTGACAGTAAACGACTAACCGTGACACCGCGCGACACATTCAGTGTCAAAAACAAAACAAACGGTTTAAAACGGTTTCATATTGAATCTTGTTTATGAAACTAGATGAAACCAGAGTTTCATATATTGATTATGTTGGTTACTCGTTGACTTTGGATTTCCTTCTGGCAATACTGTCGAATATGGCGGCAGCGTTCCGAATTTTCATCCAATCCTAAGATATTGTGACCTCTAAACATAATGTTCTATAGACATAATGTTTGGATTGAGTTTTATTTGAATCTCCCCACCCAGGAAATTCATGGAAAAACATCCGTCATCGGAAGATGTGCTTCAGGTTTGTATCGCAGAGCGAAGCCGTGATCAGCGTCGGTATGGGTTTTGAAAAGTAAACGGTAGGTCGCTAATCAGTGCCTGCCGCCCGCCGAGTTTCGAACTGACTACTGCTTACTGCTTACCGTTCTTTCACCGTTTCGCTTCCGCAGCCTACTGGCATCTGAACGTCCTATTCGGGAGCGAGGAACTCTTTCGGAACTTTTCGAAGCATGCGACGAAACGGCGTCGGGTCGTCTAAGCCACCGGATAGCACTAATGCTCCTTGGACCTGCAGGACTACGTCTTCAGCACGCTCTCTGGCTGTCCGGCGCGAGATACCTGCGTCGAGAGCCAGACTTTCCAGGCCTTCGACCCAAGTCGAAAATGCGGAGCGCAATTGTCGTTGGTAAAGCTGACGCGCACCGCCTACCACCAGGTTCCCAAGGACACAGGCGTTCTTACCGCCCGCGTAAAAAGAGTCCAGGGCACGGAGCATTCGCTCCAGGCGTTCTTTTGGCGAGCCCTGACCTTCCAATTCTGCGACGACCACTTGCTCGATCCAGGCATGGGCTCGCCGGAGCACGGCGAGGGCCATCTCTTCTTTGCCATTAGGAAAGTAATGATAGAGGCTGGATTTTCCCAACCCGGTTCCTCGGGAAAGCTCTGCCAAAGACGCGCCATCATATCCCAGACGCTGAAAGACGGTGAGGAGACGCTCAACGACTTCGTCGCGTGAAATCAAGGGAGCAGGCATTTTGGGCGATTCACAAGGCGGCTTGTTGTACCGATCAGTTTACTTTGCAAGAAGATGACTGTCAATCTTCTGTGAAGAGAATTGGCCGATAGATGGAGAAAAAGAATACACTTGACGGCGCCCTCCATCTAATTATTGTACTGAGCGTTCGGTACAATACACGAACTTAAAATTCCGTAACTAACTGTTTGCTTTATGAATCGTTTACATCCTATCGATCCTGCTACCGCCGAAGGAAAATCCAAGACCCTGCTTGACGCCGTTAAGGCCAGCCTTGGCGGTACTCCAAATATGTTTCGCCTGCTAGCTGCTTCTCCAACCACGCTAGAGGCATACTTAAGCTTTAACCGCGCCCTCAGTCAGGGAGCTCTTCCAGCTAGGATCCGTGAACAGATCGCGCTCGTGTCCGCGGAAACCAACGGTTGCGATTACTGCGCCTCAGCCCACACGGTCCTCGGCAAGCGTGCCGGCTTGAACCAAGACGACATTGCCAACGCTCTCGACGGTAGCGCGGCTGATCCAAAAGCGGATGCTGCCATCCGTTTCGCTAAATTATTGCTGGAGAAACGCGGTCACATCAGCGATGCCGATTTCAGCCAGCTGCAGACGGTAGGGTTTTCTGAAGCCGAGATTGCCGAAATCGTCGCGCATGTGGCGTTAAACGTCTTCACGAACTATTTTAATATCGCCATGGACACCGAGATCGATTTCCCGGTCGTCCGAACCCAGCAGCCCAAAGCTGCTTAAGGCATCGGCACTAGAGGTGACCAAGTGATGGGCCCGCGGCGTTTAGGCGCGCGCGAGCCCCGATTAATCTTAGATAACTGACTATGAATGCTGATTCATCCACTGACTTGGCTTTCACTCCCGCAGTTAAGGCGATTCAAGAACGACGAGGTTCGAGAGGCGCTTATGCGAAAATGGAAGCGCGAGGCGGCTTTCCTACACTAGTAACTCCCGAATTGGAGCAATTCATCGCAGCGCGAAACAGTTTCTACCTGGCTACTGCAAGTGCTGACGGGCGTCCCTATATGCAGCACAAAGGCGGCCCAAAGGGTTTCCTCAAGGTGTTGGACGAACGAACACTCGCTTTTGCCGATTATAGCGGAAACCGGCAATATATTTCGATCGGTAACCTGGCCGAGAATCCTCGGGTTTTTCTTTTCCTGATGGACTACGAAAATCAGGAGCGAATCAAAATATGGGGACGGGCCGAGGTCGTCGAAAACGATCCGGATCTGATTTCCCGGCTGATGCCGGAGAACTATCGGGCGCGTCCAGAGCAGGCCATTGTCATCACGGTTGAGGCCTGGGACGGGAACTGTAAGTCACATATCCCGCATCTAATCCCTGCCGAGGAGGCGGCCAAAATGATCGACTCGCTGACCCAGAAAATCGACGTCCTGGAGAGCCGGCTGGAGATTTGCGGACCACCGGACGTCACCGACCATTGAGGGGCGCTGTCCGAGCCATTTCAAACCGCGAATGCTTCCGCCGACGCTTCACTATCGCGCGACAGGCTACGAATGAACGCGAATCGAAGCCCAACGAACGATTTCCAAAAAGCGGCTTTATAATTTCCATAACTAGCGTATTTTCGCGCCCGAGAGTTTGAGCGAAACCAAGGGCTTCTATGGCTATTTATCGTCGTCAACGCCTACTGCTCGCGGCCGTTTTGACGGCCTCATTTCCTGCCCAGGCTACAACCGGGCAGTACACCATTAGTATCCTCGGTCGTGTCCAACACCAGTATGATGAGAGCGCCTTCAATGCCGCGTACGTAAATGATACTGGCGTGGTAGCTGGTAGTGCGATAGTAAGAGTGCCGGACAATTTTGGGTTAACTCAGCGAGCTGTGATTTGGCAGAACAGCACCCCTCACTATACGATTCTGGGTTCAATTTCGGAAGCCAGTAAAGAAGATAGCCTGGCTACCTGGATTAATAACTCCGGGATTGCGGTGGGTCAGTCCGCCGAAAACACAAGTAGTGGGGTGGTCTACGTCCCAGCGATTTTTACACCGACCGGAATTGTTGACCTCGGGATAAAGAACGCCTCATCCGGCATCGCGGTCTGCATTAATAACAGCAACCAGGTGGTGGGGAATCTTACCTGGGTAAAGCCGGGGCAGGGCTATACCGGCGCGTCCGTCCAGGCTTTCATTTACCAGAATGGTGTGATGACGCTGCTTGGGTATCCGGCATCGAACTGGGGCTACGATGTGACGACCGCAATTAATAATAACGGGTTGATTGTAGGTGCCACCGCGTTTGCGGCCGAGACACCTGCTCATGCCGCCTATTATACCGATGGAGCATGGGTCGACCTGGGGACGATTGGAAATCCACTAACCTATACCGGTACGGCTACTTCGGTGAATGATTCGGGAACGATCCTTGGCATCTGGAGCAATCCTGATTATTTCGGCGAGGGTCCCAGGAGCGGCTATTTCATCTACCAAAATGGCCAGATCAACATGCTCCTGACGCCGGTCCGGTATGCGCCCGGGCCGTATACTCCGTTCATCAATAACGCGGGTCAAATCGTCGTGGCAAACTGGACCGCCATTCCGAATGGTGGTGGCTGGCATGATCTCAACGATATCGATCTAGGCGATGGGTGGACCTTCTCTCAGGCATTAGGCATTAACAACGCAGGAGCAATTTTCGGTATCGTCTACCGGCAAGTCAACGGGACAAATCTTTATCGCGCTGCCCTGCTGACCCCGGTGACCTCCAATCAGCAACCGGCGTCCAGTACACCGTAAGCCACTGTGTTCGTAAATTATTAACCAGAAAACGACGGGGCAATCGTTAAGGGGACAGGTCATCGTCATCTGGCTGAGCCGCGGGCCGATCCCGGCGCCTTGTGGACTCTTTGGTTTAATTGCCCCGGCAGCTCGCCTAAGATTTACGAGAAGGACGAAAGTACCCGTTCCCGATAAGTCCGGAATAACTTCTCGTCGATCTCCAACTCTTGTGTGTCGTTCGCCTGTTCGGATCTCATGAAAGATAACTCACCGGGCACGTAAATATCGCGGGCGGGATCTGTTCGCTTCAAGCCTTTGATATACGCAACGGTGCTATCGACATTTTTGAGAAAAGACTCCCGCCCTATCAACAAATCGGGATCGATCGCAAAAGCGAGGTTTCCCCAATTGGTGTTATCCGGGTCGCCCGGCAAGCATCCTCCAACAAGCGCATTGGCTAAGAGCTCGACGATCAAAGCGAGCCCAGAACTTTTGGGGCCGCGATCGAAAGTCATCAAAGCGCCAGTCTTGAGAATTTCCCTCGGGTCTTGAGTCACGGCGCCGGCTCCATCATAACCGACATTCGGAGGCAGCATCTCGCCTTTGATTAGAGCTTCCGCTACTTTGAAAACCGGCATTGCGGAGGTCGCCATGTCTAAAACGATAGGTACCTCGCTGGTCGGAATTCCAATCGCGATTGGGTTGGTCCCGAATGCCCGTTCGCTGCTTCCACTCGGCGCAACTATTTTGCTTGAACCGCAAAAGATCAGACCAATGAAACCTCGGCGGGCGATTCTTTCGGCGTAGTATCCAGCCGGCCCTGTGCCCGGGGCGGAACTGTCATGAATGCCGGCAATGGCAAAACCGCTCGTTTTGGCTTTGCTCACCACGAGGTCAGCGGCTAAATGGAGAGCGCAAATTCCGATATTACCTTCCGCATCGATGAGATAGGAAAGCGTCGTCTCCTTTGTCACAATGATTTCGTGTCGGGCAGCAAAGCGCGGAGTGCCAGCCGCCACCTCTTGAATAAGGCTCTGGAAGTTTCCGCGACAATGAGCGTACGAAAGAACTTCCACAATAGTTTCAACCTGTGGTGCGGGATACCCCAGCTTGAGATATCGCTGTCGGGTTAGATCCTGGAGCTCTTTCAGGGCGACTTTCATCACGCCTCACTGAGATGATGTAACATCGCATCGAGGGCAAGTTGATAGCCGTATAGACCAAAGCCCGTGATCACGCCGATCGAAATCTCAGACAGCACACAGTGGATATTTCGCTTCGCCACGTTGGAAATATGGATCTCAATATAAGGGAGCCCTGCGCCCTTAACGCAGTCCTTCAAGGCATAGCCGGCATAGGTGAAGCCTGCCGGGTTCATGACCAACCCATCGACGCCTTGATCAGCGCATTGGTAAATTTTGTTGATCGCTTCGCCCTCTAGATTGGTATAGAAAATCTCCAGCTCAAAACCCCTTTTTTTCGCATAGTCTAGAAGGGTTGCGTCGAGCTCCTCTGGAGTGGTGCGGCCGTAAATCTCAGGCTCTCTCTTACCCAGATAGGTGAGATTGGCTCCCTGGATAAGAATGATTTTCTTTGTGTTGTTCACTTTTCTCAGAATTTAGAATTGTTGATTCTTGTCGGCGTTTCGCAAGGCATCCAGAAACTCGAGAAAATCTTCGAATGGCATACTCCAGGCACCTTGACGGAGAGGTCTTAAATTTTCAAAAGAAAAAAAGGCCAACCCTGCTCGCGCCAGAATCCAAAAGGTACTTCAACGGCTCTTTTATTCCCGCCAGATCAAAAGGATCCATGCGACGGCTGTTCCTGCGGTTTAGGGACTTTCTCCACTATTTCTCGCAGATTCGTGAAACTCGGGGGGACAAAAATCGGGTGTAATACGCAAAGGCCGGTTATGCGGCCAAAGATCAAGACCCAATATGTGGAAAACTATGTCTGCTACCATTATCCCATTCACCCCCGCAAAGGCCGTACTGCCGGTCGACAGAAGAAGGAGCTCCTCGCGGAACCGAGTAGAAACCGTCGCTAAATGCGTTCGGAGTTTTGAACGCGAAACCCGGCTATGGAAGGTAGGCGCGCGACAAACCGATCGCGTGTCCGCCACCATTCACCTATTCAGTTTTGCGCTGTTCTTTCTCGCTGGCCAGACCGCCATCGTAACTGGCTTCACCCAATCGTCGCATTTGCTGAAAAACGACGCGATCGGCCACGTGGCCAAAAGAGCGCTCGATCGAGACCTAAAGGAACAAGAACAAAAGTAACGAACGAAAACAGAGCAAAAAACAAAAAAAAATCGGAAAGATCTCATGGAGCATCGACAATTTCTCTACACTCTGGCCGTTATTTCGGTGGCCTTCCTTTGTTCTCGACATCTTGGAGCTCAAGTTCTGAGAGCAGGCAATATCGTCTCATTTAAGTGTCTTGGGGACATTCCCGGGCCGCGATATCTAGATGGACGAACCGCAAATGGAACAGTTGGGTTAGCCCCGAATTTGGGCCCTAGGTTTACCGGCACAAAGTGGCGGGTAGTTCGAGTGGGCGAAGGGGTAGTTAAGTTGAAATGTCTTGGCGATATCGACGGTCCCAGGTGGCTAGATGGTAGGACGGCAGACAGCACCACAGGGTTAGCCCCAAACACATACGGACCTTTTACTGGCACAAGATGGCAGATCGTTCGTGTCGACAATAACAATCCTAACATCGTCGAATTGAAATGCCTTGGCGATATCAAAGGCCCGAGATGGCTGGATGGTAGAACGGCAGACGGCACCGTGGGACTAGCTCCGATGACCGAACCCCCGTTTACCGGCACAAAATGGGAAGTGTTTCCCTACAATTAAAAGGTAACTTTTGTAGAGGCGGCCCCCCGCAACCCCGGCATAAGAGCCATGCCGTACCAAAGAGTTAGCCGCAAATTTCCACCCGGCTACGGCTCACCAATAGGAATCATCAATATATGAAAAAAATTCTGTTAAACTTAATCGCAGTCGCCGCGGTTTTCTCGCCGCTCAGTCAGAACGCTCAAGCGCACTGGGTCGTCTATCGCCACGTCTATGTCTATCACCACGTTTACTGGCATCACCACTACTGGCACCCTGGCTGGTGGTCCGGTGGTTACTGGCACCCAGGTTATTGGTCCAACTTCTAATCGTGCCGGCTCAACTTCAAGAACACGATAGACAGCTCTGATTTATGCCAATATTCGGCAAAGAATCCCGACGACTGTTCAAAGCGCGGCCATTCTTTCATGTAAGACGCCTTACAACGCTCGGGATAGACGCCACCCTAAACAACAAGTGGTTCTTCTGGTTGCTCGGGAGAGTTCGCGGGAAGCCGTTCATTCACACGGTTTTTCTGTGTTATGCCGCTTCGGAGAAATACGCACTTCACTACTGTTACCGTCGAAATATAAAACGCTATAAATGGCGCCCGGGTCTAGCCGGAGTTTTTAGACAGTCCGGTCGATGGGGTATCGCGCTGGCGATAACGGCTACAGAGCGAGATCTGGTTAAACGCGAGAATGCTCATCGCCTCCTGGCGTTGACTCAGGAAGTGGAACGCATACAACACCTACTCCGCTCACCTAACCGGGCTTACGCCGGAGTCTTGCCCAGCATTTTACGCTCTCGTGGCATTCACAAAGACATTAGTGAAGCAAAGATAGCAGCACTCTGCGTCTCGCAAGCGGTAAGTCAGATGCCTGGGTTGGCTAACCTCCAGGTTGATGACCCGATCATCGTGCTGGGCGCGGGAGGGTTGGTCGGAAGCGAAGTCATAAAGCTATTAACCTGTCGCCGGGTATACAAGGTAGACGCACGTGTAACAAACGATATCAGACCGAATATTCCCGACGAAGTTAGGGGTCAGCCCGGAATACTACTCGACGTATCTCGTCATGGCGCGATCGAGTACTACATAAGCCAATTCTGGAAGGAACTGGTCGTTCTGAACGAGGTGTATCCACCGCCCTCTAGACGAGCAAAACGAAAGCTGAACGAGATGGGCGTTAGGATCTTTCACATCGCTGGAGTCGCCGGAACGGCATTCCCTAACTTTCCGGCAAGCTACACTGGTAGCATTCCTTGCTGCGCAGCCCATGATCGCAGTCTCCATGTGAATGTAGTCCCCGTGTGATCGTTGGCGCGCTGAGTAGAGGCCTGGCTGGAGACCTCGCTCGGCCGTGAAATGCAGTCTACTGATACTGGCGCAGCTGCGCCGCCAATTTATCGAACCGCGGATCTCCTCGGATCGGGTCCCAGATTGGGTCAGCCTTGAAGGTCGCTCTGAACAGATTGGTCGGCAATCTGGTAAGACAGCTAGCTCCCGGAGAGCCGAATCCGACTCGCTGGTCCAAGCATAGACTGCAGCCAGGCTCGTCAGAATAAAAGGTCCCTTCCACTGCGTCCCGGGAAATCGGCCGTTGTTTCATGGCGCGGGTCGGTTCCTCGATAGCCTCTTGTTTGTGACCAAGGAAGGTATCGATTAGACCAAGCACACTCAATAACACGACATCATCAGGATTAACATCAACCCTTCGCGCCAGCTGGTCGCGCGCTGTTCCGACTCCGCCCTCTATCGTCGGATGCTTATTCATGCGGCGTTAGCACTGCTATCAGTTTGTCGAATCGTGGATCTTTACGGAGCGGGTCCAATTCGGGAGTGGTCTTGAGGAATCCGTAAGTGAGACCACTAGGTATTTTAACCAGCCTGCTCAGTTGTTCGAAAGCCGCGTCCGACTGGCCTGCCCAAACATAGACCAACGCAGCATACTTCGCTATT
>JAFAIO010000280.1 GCA_019236675.1 Verrucomicrobiota bacterium | reverse complement strand
CCCCAGTTTTGCCTGAATCGGCTACTCCGACTTCCGCAGGACGTGCCGACCTGCGACCAGAGCATATCCGCGACGCTGTCATCCGTTTGGCTGGCAACTCGCAAGACGGTATCCAGACCGCCGGAGCTTTCCTTGCCCGCCTTGCCGGGCGAAGCGCTCAAGAGGTCATGACCTACATGACCATCCCCTCCACGATCTCTGGTGGACCATCGATTTTTCAGGTCCGGATCGGGTCCGGTGAGGTGTTGTCCGCCGGTGATGAAGCGGATTTTCTCGTGGCCTTTTACCAACACAGCTACGACGAGCACATTTATTTCCTGCGCGAAGGCGGCATCCTGCTCTACGATTCGGACCAAGTTCAGCCTAACCTCGAAGATAAACGATTTGTTTATGTCGGGGTGCCGATCACGGGTCTTACGGTCGAGGCCTTAGGCGGCACCGCCAAAGATAAAGGCAAAAATATTTTCGTACTCGGTCTGCTGGCCAGCATTTTTCGGTTGAACCCCGACAAGCTTAAGGGGCTGATTCGGGAGCGGTTCGGCGGCAAGAACGAGAGCGTGGTGAACACCGCGATCACTGCTTTTCAGGCCGGCTACGCGTACCCCGTTGGGAACGTTCTCACTCATCTGTACGAGTTCGAGCCAAGCCCGCGAAAGTCCGAGCGAGCACAGGTAACGATGGACGGAAACCAGGCCTTAGCCTACGGCTTGATCGCGGCCGGTGTCCGCTATGGAGCGGGTTATCCAATCACTCCCTGGTCTTCCATCATGGAGACTCTGCGGTCAGAGTTGCCGAAATATGGCGGACTCTTTGTACAGGCGGAAGATGAGCTGGCCTCGGTTTCTCTCGCCCTGGGCTTCTCCTATTCCGGATGGTTAGCGGTAACTGGCAGCGCCGGACCCGGTATTTCACTCAAGGCTGAGGCGATCGGTTGGGCGTCAATGGCCGAGATTCCGTTGATTGTGATCAATGTCCAACGAGGCGGGCCGAGCACAGGACTGCCAACGAACGTGGAGCAAAGCGATTTGCACCAAGCGGTGTTTGGCGGGCACGGCGATAGTCCTCGGGTGGTTTTGGCCGCCGCCACGGTAGAAGACTGTTTCTATATCGCCATCGAAGCCGCTCGTATCGCTCGCAAGTACAGCACACCTGTTTTCATCCTCAGCGATACTTCGCTGGCCACGCGGATTGAAGCGTTTGATGAGCCGAAGCTATCTGAGTTGATGTTGGATCCGAAGCCCGACCTGACTCCGCGACCGCCGGGAGTGAAGCCGTATCCGTTGGAGCAAATCACTCAACATGCAGCTCCCGGTACCCGCATGTTGGACGGAAAATACCCGGTTGTTACCGGTCTGGAGCACGACGAAATGGGGCATCCAACGGCTTCCGCCCGGCTGCATACCGCGATGACGGCGAAGCGCCGAACGAAATATCAACAATTAGCTGAGGAACTACCGCTTCCTCCGATTCACGGTGACCCAGAAGGCGAGACTCTACTGGTTGGCTGGGGCTCTACTTTTGGGCCAATTTCGGAAGCGGTAATCCAGGCCCGAGACCGAGGCGAGAGCGTGTCCTCTCTGCATCTGCGACATCTACATCCGTTGCCTAAAGGCCTGGAGGCAGTCTTCGATCGGTTCAAACGAATCGTCGTAGTGGAGATGAACGACCAAGGCCTGTACGGCTACGGTCAGCTCGCGACCTTGCTACGAGCGAGGTTCTGTAGTCCGAAGATTGAAAGCCTGACTAAGACGGATGGTTTAACATTCCGAGTTCGCGAAATTTTGGAAGGAGCCCTTAAATGAACCCGATTGACGCTGTCCCTCCAGTAGCACCGGAGCGCGAGAAACTGACAAAAAAGGCGGTCACTGCCGACCATCCCACCTGGTGCCCGGCGTGCGGCGATTTCGCCGTTCTGGCCGCTTTCTACAAAGTCTTAGAGAAACGCCAGTTGCCTCATGAAAACATTGTGACCCTGGCGGGGATCGGCTGTTCGTCTCGATTTCCTTATTTCGTCAACACTCATGGCGCCCATTTTATTCATGGGCGCTCCGTCCCGCTGGCTTCAGCGATCAGTTTGGCGCGTCCGGAGTTGCACGTTTTTCTGTTCGGCGGCGACGGCGACGGATTTTCAATTGGGGGCAATCACCTGGAACATGGAGCCAGAAAGAATATCCGGCTGACCTACGTGATCATGGATAATTTCGTTTACGGCCTGACTAAGAAACAGACCTCGCCTACCTCGCCGATCGGCTACAAATCAAAGACTGATCCGACCGGAGTGATCGATCATCCCGTTAACCCGATCAAGAAACTAATTGCCGCTGGCGCCACTTTTGTCGCCCGTACGCATGCCGCTCAGGTCAATCATATGATCCAAATGATTGAACGGGCGATGGATCACGATGGCTTTTCCGTCGTCGAATGTCTGTCGGAATGCATAGAATTTTTCCCGGGAACATTCGATGCTGGCAATCCGCGCAAGGGTGGCGAGTTCAAGATAATCGAGGAAAAGAAATGGGATGACACGCCGGAAGATGAAGCTCGGCACGATGTAACCGATGAAATTGCAGCCTATCGGTTAGCGGATCAAGCTTTCCCCGGACTTTTCGGTGTTTTCTACGAGATCGATCGTCCCACCAAGAATGCGCTGGAACGAAAGTGGATCGAGTCCACGCGAGCCAAGCTCAACCACGCGAGCGACCTCGAGATTCTGCAAAAGACGTTTGATCGCATGAAGTAGGGTGACGGGCGTTTTCGAAATAGAAGTAGCCGCAAAAAGGCACAAAAAAGCGCAAAAAGGGAGCGCGAAATGGACGCGGCGAAGCTTTGCCTAGTCCTTAAGTCCCTTCGGGACATTCGCCACGCGGATAAAGGCCCAAATCAACATCATCAGAACCAAGCTATAAAGATACGCGGACATTGTCAGTAAGACGAACAA
>JAFAIO010000035.1 GCA_019236675.1 Verrucomicrobiota bacterium | reverse complement strand
CACAAAGGTGAACGAAACAATCTCTTCTAGTCCTGCGACTTGAAACCCATAGTCCAAGGCCAAGCGCGCGGCTTCAGTGGCATAACCGAATCCCCAAAATTTCTTGTCTAACCTCCATCCGATCTCGACGCAGGGGGTAAAATGCGCTTCGTAAGAAGGTATAGACAGTCCGGTAAACCCGATGAACTCCGAAACTCCAAATACCTCGACCGCCCACCAGCCATAGAGCTGCCAAACGCTAAAGCGGCTCCCCTCCAGGGGGCTGGGCGTCGCTCACATTATTCCAAATTCGCGCCCGTTCGTGTCCAGCGGTTGTTAACTCGCATACCACAGAACTGCACAAAAGTGACACGCGGTTCCGGCTGACACGAATAAGTGCCAGATGAAGTGGTGATACCGGATCTGTTTGGCCACATAGAAAGCGACCCCTCCCGTATAAGCGACTCCACCGGCCACCAGCCAGATCAACCCTGGCAGCGGAACGTGCACCCAGAAAGAGCGAACCGCGAAAACCGCCATCCAGCCCATCCCGATATAGAAGCCGATCGACACCCACCGGTACCTGAGCCCAGCGAACACTTTGAAACTGATTCCGACAACAGCCAAAAACCATAGGGCGCCAAGCAGGATCCAACCCAACGGGCCACGCAACGGCCCCAGGGCAAAGGGTGTGTAGGTTCCCGCTATGAGTAGATAAATCGCAGAATGATCAAACAGGCGAAACAGCCTCTTGACGTTAGTCCGTGGTAACGCGTGATAGATCGTTGAGGCCAGATAAAGCAACACCATGCTGATCGCGAAAATGATCACTCCGGCCAGACTGAGAGCACCGTGGTGCATCGCGGAGGCGCACAGAAATGGGATGCCGCAAAGGATCGCAACCAAGGCAACCCCGGAGCTCACGCTATTAGCTATTTCTTCGCCGAGAGATTGAAGACGCTCTTCGGAGGCCATTGTTTTCGGCATCGGGCTCAATGCCACAGGTTGAACAAAATTGCGAGCGCCGGATGCTGTCCGGACTCTTGAGCGTTTGGCGTTCGGCGTTTGGCGTTCGAGTAGCGGTCACTTCACGCTACCGCAAGGCATGGTCGACTGCGGCTGACGCTGCCGATCGCAAGCGCTCGTCCCCTCCCTGCAGACGGCTCAACGCCTCCGCTACTTCTCTCGTATAGACCTCACCGAAGTTCGGGCCGAGAGCTGAAACACTTTCCAGGTTCGACAGGAAGTCGGCGTACTTAATTGTTTTCGCTCGATCGCTGATATTGGATAGACGCTCCAGCTCTTTCGCTTTACGCTGGCGCCGATTTAAGCCTGGATAGTTGTGCTTGGTGAACTTGTCGGTGAGTTCCTGGACAAGTTTGGCTACGTCCGGGCCAAAAACCGCCAGTATGTGACTAAGCGGGATTGGGGTGTCCTCGACTACGTCGTGAAGCCAAGCGGCTGCAACTTGGGCTTCATCGCCGCCGTTTTCAGCAACCAGTTTGGCGACCTCGGAAAGATGTTTGGTGTAAGGCTCGTTCGTGCCTTTGCGGCGCTGTCCAAGGTGGCCTTCCGCGTTCAAAACCAAACCGTGAGCGAGTTTGGCAAACCGTCTAGCTTTTTGGATTAGCGTCTTGGACATTGCGAACCTGCCAAGCAGTGCGCCGCCAACGAATGTTTACACACAAATTCGACTCACTCTTCCAACGGATTCCAAACGCGGCGGAAACCAAAGCCCTTGAAATCTTTCACATTCGCTGTGGCAAAATCGGTGACGCCTTGCCGTCGCAGTATTAACGCGGTACGGGCATCGTAGATCCGACGCCGGCTGAAATCCGCTCTTCTTGCTATTGTCCAGAGCTCGGTATGCAAGCCGACACTGTCGGGAGCAAATCCGAGTAGAGCCCATTTCGAATGCCTGCGATAGTGTTCAACTACGCGGACAGCGTCAGCGGGTGATAGAGGTGCGACCAGCACAGCCGGGTCTCGCAGCAATGTATAGAACTCGGTCAAAACAAACTCGGATATAGCCACATCATTATTGAGAGCCAACTGACCAAGAAACTGAAAAGCCGCCCTGTGTTTGGGGCTGTCTTCGTTGTAAGCGTACAGCAACAAATTCGCGTCCAGAGAGATCATCGTTTCCTGCTAGGAGAAGCGATCCGGGATTCCATATCTGCGATGGCCGCAGCATGCACCTCGGCATCAGTAAGCCCCCTCCAGCCTAAGCGCCGAGGCGCCGGAGGTGTCCAGGATGTAGAGCCGGGCGCGGGATAGCGTTGTAGCAACAATTCCGCCCCTCTCCGCAGAGCTTCGGCCAGTGACCATTCCTTTTTTTCTGCCAGTTCTTTAATTTTGGCGTATAGGTCATCTGGCATTTGGATTTGAGTCTTGACCATACCATAACTCTTACACCTCCATCAAAATGATGTAAAGCAGAGCAGACCCTCCGGGCAAAACCGAGTTCCACCGTCTGTTCAGAAAGCGCTTTCGCCAGGCCCAAGAGCGCGACTGATGGCGATGACTAAGGCGTGAAGCGCGGGAGAGAGCGCTTGGTCAGTTCAACCCGGCTCTGTACCTGAGCCCCGACGGAGGGGCGTTGCATTGGTGTGCTGTGTCGGACGGCTTGCCTGACCCAGGATTAGGAGCAACGACTTTGTTTGCCACAACCGCGACGCCCCGAAGCCGTGCCACCTGAGGGTAGCACGTCTAGAGGCCTGCCACACGCTCAAGGGAGCCGCAGCTAACAACGCGATTCCGACGAATGATGATCCATTGGTGGCTCTAACTTCACGGCACGGGAACGCGGAATGCGGCTCCCCTCCGGGCCGGTGGGTACCTGTTCCGCCCCGCCCCTCACATCGCCTGCGTAACCACCCCGTTTTGAAAGGTCACCTGACGATAATTGCCGTCGGGAGTCTGATAAGTGCAAACTTGGTAAGGGTTATAGTACTCGACGTAATCCTGGGTAGACACCGACTGGCCCCAATATGAATCAATCAGATCGACAGGCATGCCGACGTCGACTTGATCGTCTAACAAGTCATCGCACCAGGTATCGAGCAGAGAAAAGGGATAACCCCAATCGATCAAGGTTATGAAGTAGACCCGGGATCGTTCCAAGCGATTTCTACGGTCTGGCCAGGCCGACGGCTTGTTTGCCATCTTGTTCTCCGCTTGGTTAAATTTCTCATTGATACTCGCAGCAGCCTGCGACCGCTCTGCCGGCGTGCTGACTTGAGGTTTCACCCCCGGGGGCAAGTTGACTGGTCTTTGGGCAGCGGAAAGCGACTGAGACGCAACGGATAAATTCGCTCCGTTCAATTGTGGCTCTGAGACCTGAGCTCTTGCCTTGGCTATGCTATTTGCCGGATCTTGGGCGACACGAGCCTGGTTTTGTCTCCATCGAGGCGCGATAACCAGTGGTCCCCGATTGGCTCGAACCTCTCCCGGCCGGTAACCGGTGTAGTAGAACCCTCGTACAGCCATCCTTGCGTGGGGAGCGAGAACGCGACTACCCGCCGCTGGAACACCGGTATGCTCGGGATGAGTGTCCGCTGCTTGTAGACCCGTCGAAGAGGCGCTGATCGCGAGCGTAATTAAAACGACCTTCATCAGTCCGCCTAAGAAGCCTGTTCGAGGCTCGGAGCCCTCGATCGAAGAACAAGCAGGCAGGCGGAAACCTACTGTTTGCATACTCCTTAACGTAGCATAAACGCTGCCGACCGCATTCTTCGCGCTCGTCCTGGTGCTCGAAGTCTTGGGTCTGCGGCAGGTCGTTTTTTGTTGCAAAAATCGAGGGTAATCGTGCGTTTCGAACGACGAGGACGAGCACAGCCTGCCGGGCCGTAGGCTTGGCGGAGGAGGGAGCACGTTACAGCGCGTAATCGCCGGCATACTCCTGCATGCGGAGGCCGCGGATCAGACCCGCGCATTCATGCAAGCCATCGGCGACTACATGATAACGGCCGACTAGATCCAACATTCGCAAAGGCGTTTCCAAGGGCTGGTCATCGAGGATCCCTCGGTCGCGGATCCGCTCTACAGTGTGATCGATCTCCGCTAGAGCACCATTGAGCACCGGGAAATCGCGCTGGAAGTCGTTTTTACGAAACGCTTCCAGAAATGCGTACAGCATCTGGCTGAATTCCGCTTCTATCTGTTGCAATGGCGGACCCAAAAATTCCTCCGTTACCTCCGGTAAAAGACGCCGATACCAAAACAAATGGCGGATCCAAACCGGAACCGCTTGCAACATATGAACCAACGCAATCACTCTCGCCCTTTCTTCGTCCGAAAACCGGTGACTTCTGATCTGCCGGACCGCTTGGAGGGCTTCAACGGATAGGATGGCTAACCGAGTTTGAATCCTCTCTTGATCAGGCTCCCGCCGAAGCACAGCGTTAGTATCCTTGAAGAGGGTAAGCAGATCGTCTTTGAGTAAGGTCTGAGGTAAAGTCGGCCAAAACAGCCTGCCGACCACGGTCGCAATGGCTAACCCGACGATCATTCCAAGAAAGGTCTCGATAATCGTTAGGGAAGGCACTGGGCGTTGCGGGTCCAACCCGACAAAGGTGCTGATCGTTAGAAAGGAGAGCTGTATCCAAAAGGTGATTCCCGCGGCTTGTGCCATGAAAAAGCCGAGTGTGAATAGAAGCGCGAACAGCACTAGATTCATTACCAGGTAACTCGCCAAGAACGGCGTAGTAAGAAACAGAACAATCACGCACGCAATCAGCCCTAGTGAACCTATGAAGGCGTTGCGAAACGCTCGAAGATCTCCCGTGCCCCCGGCTCGGATATACGGCCTGCCGAACAAGGTAATTACCCAGGCCATCAGAGTTAACGCGGCTGGACCAGGGGGATTGATCCACTTCAGCAGAATGACGGCAATAGTCGAAGAGAGCGCTCCTTTAATTCCGACCTTGACCCAAAACCAGTCGATCCTTGGTAAAAGGTCCCACGCCGGTTTCGCCTCTGGCAACGGCTGACCTTTCCGCGGCAGCCCCTCTATGGTGGCACGGATATTATTGAACTCATCCCGAAGAGATTGGAGGGCAGCGAAATGCCCGGCGAATGCCATGGTGGCTTCTAACGGTTGTGCCTTTAGAAAGCCCTCGGTGCGAATCTGCAACACTTTGCGCTCGAGCTCATCGAAGGTTTCGTTCAAAGAGCTCGGCCGCAGTTTTTCCCCAGGGCGAGTAAATGCCTGTAAGATTCGAGCTTCCTCAGCAACCGCGCTGCTTACCTTCGCGAGCTCGTCTCTCAGGAGTTCCACGATCGGCAAATCAACAATTCGCTTTTCAGCGAGATAAAGAGCCCCATGAAACAGGCTGATCAGCGAGACGAGAAACGCGTTGTAATTGGAAACCCGCGATGAAAAAAAAGCGCTTTCTCGGGAGCCGGCGTTTATGAGGTTTCTTAGAACGGTTAACCGTCGCGAAAATTCTACCCGAATTTCCGCAATCCCCTGGGGCGCTAGCTTGCCTTCTGCGTACGCCGCAGTCTCGACCGCGACAAAATCGTCGATGGTTTTTAGAGCAGCACGACTCGCATCGATAAACTCTTCCCGCGCGTAGCGTGGCCAAACGATCGTCATTACTAGGAGCGCACACATGGCACCGACCAAGATCTCTTCTGTGCGAGTCAGACCCATATACCAAGCCTGATCTGGAGTCGGCAGCCCGTTCGTAACCACCGTGAGTGTGGTTAGGCCGACTAAGAAATAGGCGTAGGGAACTTGGCGAGCTCCGACTTGTCCAAATTTGTAGCTGCTAATGGCCATCACCAGAAACAGCAGCGGCAAGAAGATTGCCGGCGTCGATGTGTAGTCGCCGACGAGCCAGACACCAATGATTGCTCCGGCGATGGTTCCTGTAATCCGCATCACGGCCTTCAGTGCCATCGAACCGACGTACTGAGAGGTCGTCATGACCACCACGGTCAAAATCGCCCAGCTATCGTGGGGTAACCGCAAAAGCTGCGTAACCAGCAATGCCGACAACCCGGCTAGAGCGACCTTGATCCCGTTCCGTACCCGGCGATCGCCAAAAAAATCTTGGAGCGGCCAATGCCACTTCCGCTCCAGAGGCATCGCATCGGTCTTAGTGCTCATAGAAGCAGGAGCTAGGAGCTAGAATCTAGGAGCTAGGAG
>JAFAIO010000012.1 GCA_019236675.1 Verrucomicrobiota bacterium | reverse complement strand
GCGAGGCCGAGGGATGACGGGCAATAAATCGATATAATCGATATAATAGATTCTATTATCGATTATATATATATTTGGATTCGTGTCTTAATGTCTACATGGCAGAACGGTATGCGTGTGATTCGCAGAAGCGCAGAGTGGGGTGCTTGGAGTCGCCACTACCGAGTTGTGCGCCGTACAGCCTAGGCGCGGTGCTTTTTCGATCGGCCGTGATCTTCCTGTTGGTTATTAGCTTAGTGGGTTGCGTGCGCGGGCCGACGCACCGGGAAACCGAGCTGACAATTCGAGGACTCGAGCTTTACCTTGCGGTTCTTGACGAATTCAAAACCGAACGCGGCGAAGGGATCCCTGTTAATGGCCAAGATCCGATCGACGCGATCGTGGCCAGGTACATTCCACCGGGAACCTCGTTTCAAGACGCGGTGGCGATCTTAAACGGCGGGCATTTTACGGTTGGACGTCCGAAATCGGTTACGGTTCCAGATAACCACGGCAACAAAACGGAGCGCTTTGTGGTCCAGGGTGACTTGCAGCTGGTGAGTGTATTCGTTCTTGGCGGGACGTCGGTGTATGTCACCCTCGATACCGATCGGCCGAACCCCGAACCGACGATCGTGAAACGAGCCGGCGGGTTTATACGCTCAACTTATTTGTAACCGGCTGTGTGGGGCCTCACCCTAACCAGTCATCTATGGAAACCTCGTCGTACGACGGCGTTGCCAAAGGCTCGGTCTTTTGCTCGGCTTTCTTGCGAAGCAGGTCTTGAACCTCCGGGTGATTACGCCATTGGTTCGCGAGGGCATCGAAAGCAGACTGCGTATAGGCGTTGACCGACGGATAGCCTGCTAGCTTGGCGTACAGCCGTAGTAAATCGGGGTCAGGCAACCTGAGGCGAAAACAAGCTCTTCGCGTCTTCAGATGAGGTGGATTTCTAGGTCGCCCTCTTGGTCGTTTGACGATGATTTCTTCAGCCATCGGATTGCCCTTTCAGCCATTGGATCCCCCTTCTAGGAGAGGTCAACGGCTTCGCTGCCTATCGCGTTCTTCAAAAGCGCCCGATCACCGGTCTTCAGAAATTGGGTCGCCTTATCGGGCCAGAGGGCATACATGACCTTTGCGTTGACGTCATAGACCATCGCCAGCTGGACCGGGAATCCAGTCATTTTCTCGGCTGCATGGACTGTAAAAACCGCATAAAGCTGTCCGCTGAGGGTATGCAGCGTGGTTGCCGTCGTGTCAACCGCCCGGAGGCCGTGATTGTCATGCTGGCTCCAGTACTGCATTAACTCGGTTTTGGTCGCGTCGGCGGACCTAATGACCTCTTCGGCTTGCGCACTACTGCCTAGTATGGTGATGGCTAGCGTCGCGATCGTGATCAGATTCTTTTTCACTCTAAAACTTTCCTGGCTGTAGCCGGAGAATAAATGTACGTCATAAAATGTCAAACGTGAATTTTTGTGCGCCTCAATATTCAACCGTAAGTTATTTTAAATAAGGATATAGGGTCAAAGTCAACGCTGCGTAGATACTCGAGAAATCAGGCCTGTCGGCAAATTTAGAGGCACACAAAAAATATTTCTCCAGTCGGCTCAACATCTATTGTTACCAAGGAGACATTCCGGATGGCGGCTCTTGCCGAAATTGTATCCCGCAGTCCCTTAATGTTGTGAGGTTGGAGCGGGCAAAGGGAATCGAACCCTCATAGCCAGCTTGGAAGGCTGGAGCTTTACCATTAAGCTATGCCCGCGTCTTCGGGAGAAGACGTAATGATGGGGCAGTTTTTAGAAATCTCAACCGCGAATTGACACGAATCGTAACCGCGAATGGACGCGAAGAGAGAAGCTGTGGTGTGAGCTCAAGCGAGGAGACGTTCCCGGGAGCCGCTGTTTGCCTTGCGATCGAGCTGCCAAACGGTAAAAGCGGCTCCCCTCCAGGGCGTTGGGCGTCGCTCACGTTGTTCTTTAATTTGCGTCCATTCGTAGCCGGTCGCGCCGTAGCCTTGGCGAAGGCGGATCTATTCGCGGTTGCTCTTTTCGGTTTGTGGTAGGATTCCCGGTAATTGGATACGCCATTCGATAACGAGATTGACGAGTTTATCCTGTTTTTGGCTACGGAACGGGGATTGTCCGAGAATTATCAAGTCTCGACCAGGCGATCGCTGGAGGAGTTTGCGGCTTGGTACGGGCGTCAGGAGGAGGCGCCGGCAATCTCTAAGGTCACGACGGATCAGCTGACGGCCTATCTGGCGGAGCGAAAACGTGGAGGGCTGGCGGCGGCGTCGTTGAAACTGATCGTGGTCGCTTTGAAGATTTTTTTCCGGTTCCTGAAGGCTCGGCGACTCATTGACCATGACCCGGCGGGTGTGTTGGTGTTGCCGCGATTGGAACGTTATTTGCCGGATACTTTGAACGAGGCGGAGATCGAAAAGCTGCTGCAGGTGGACTTGCAGCGGCGGCCGTTCCCTAAACGAGATCGGGCCATCCTGGAATTGTTGTACAGCAGTGGGCTGCGGATCAGTGAACTGACTAACGCGCGGCTGGAGCAGATCAATCTGGAGGACCGGTTTATTCGGGTTACCGGCAAAGGCAACAAAACCCGGCTCGTGCCGGTCGGGCGAAAAGCTTGCGAGGCGATCAATGACTACTTGGAAAACGAGAGGCGAGCCTTGGTCAGGCCACGGACTGGGAGCGAGCTGTTCTTGTCGAGGCGCGGACAGAAGTTAACCACCCAGAGGGTCTGGCAAATCGTGAAAGAGATCGCTGAGCTCGGCGGGTTCGATGTCCGGATTTATCCGCATTTGCTGCGCCATTCGTTCGCCACTCACCTGCTGAGCAACGGTGCGGATCTCAGGATCATCCAGGAGTTGCTGGGGCATGCGGATATCTCGACCACTCAGATTTATACGCATGTCGATCAAAACAGACTGAAAACCATCCATAAGAAGTTTCATCCCCGAGCTTGAATGCGGCTCGGCGTTCGGCGTTTGGCGAGATCGAGATAGCGGGCGGGGAAAAAATTGCGCCTGGGACCAAACCAATGCGTAACCTTATCAAGATCGCAATGCAGCGTGGCAAGCGCCGAACGCCAAAACGCCGAACTCCGAACGCCAAACGCCGAACGCCGAACGGATACAAATGCGCATGCATTTGGCGGATATTCAGGCTATGGCAGCTGAATGTTCGGGTTTCGCCAGAACATTCAGCTGCTTTTTGAAAATGAGTTCTATTGCGAATGAGGAAATCTCCTAATCGACCAGTAAAGCTTACTGAGCGATTGGTTTATTGGCTTTATCTTGGGCTGGGGGCGGCTTTTCTGGGTTTGCCTTTAGTTTGGACGTTCAGAATCGGGCAAGCAATCGGGCTGCTTGTTTGGGGTATTCTGCCTGGGTATCGAGATCTCGCCCGGCGAAACCTGGCTCGAGCCTTCCCGGAGTGGGAGTCCCTGCAAATCGAAGAATGTGTTCGCAGACATTTCCAGACGTTGGGTGCGAACTTTTTATGCGCGTTTGTGTTGGCTCAAAAGTCTTGGGAAGAGACCCGGAAATACTTCGATGTGAGCGAGTATCAGAGATTGCGCGGCGAAGTGGAACAGATGAGTAGTGCAGTGGCTTTGGTGCCGCACATTGGGAATTGGGAGCTCATGGTCACTGCACCCAATTGGGTGTCACGGTCGCAAATCGGCGTGGTTTTCCAGCGGCTCCGTAATCGGTTGATCGATGAGCACGTGCGAAAGTTTCGGGGCCTTAGCGGAGTGGAGTTGCTTGATCGCAGCGAGGGTTTCAACCGCGGAATCGCGATATTAAAGCAAGGAGGCATCGTGGCGCTGCTATCGGACCAGCACGCCGGCGATAAAGGGGTTTGGGTCCCGTTTTTTGGGCGCCTGTGCTCGACGACGCCGTTACCTGCCATTATGGCGAAGAAGGCGCATTCTCGTATCGGCTGGGCGGTCGTTCAGACTGTGGGCGTGGCTCGCTGGCGTTTAGCTCATCGCGTCGAGGAGTTCTCGCCCGAGGCATCGATCGAAGAAATCACCGCAGTGCTCAATGAGCATTTGGAAGAAAAAATCAGGGAAAATCCCGCAGATTGGTTCTGGGTGCATGATCGCTGGAAAATTCCTTCCCCGCGTTTCCTGTTGCGAGAATATAAGCGTGGAATTTATCTTCCGGAGACGCTGGGCAAATTGAAGCCGTTTCGGATGGTGATTCGGTCGAGTAATTGGTTAGGGGACGCCGTCATGTCGGTGGAGGCGGTGCGGCGGATCAGGCGAGGAAGACCGGACGCAGAGGTCACGATTTTGGCGAAACGGAACTTGGTTGAGTTTTGGGCATCGATTCCGGAAGTCGCTGCCGTTATCCCGATCGAGAGGAATGACGGGGTGTTCGCAGTCGCTAAAAAACTTAAAGGCAGATTCGATGTGGCCATTCTTTTCCCAAATTCACCGCGGTCCGGACTCGAGGCATGGTTAGCGAAAATACCTCGCCGGGTGGGATACCGCCGGCCGTGGCGCGATTTCTTTTTGAACCAGTTTATCCCGGAACCGACGCCGCCTCAGCCGGTCAGCCACCATTCGAGAACCTATCTTAAAATCGCGGAGCGGATTGGGGCGGATATGTCGGAACCGCTCCCAGCCGTGGCCGTTACAATGCCGGATTCGTTGACCCTGGGACTATGTCCTGGAGCCGAATACGGTCCTGCAAAACGCTGGTTACACTTCGGAGAAGCGGGGCGGATCCTTTCCGAGCGGCATGGCGTCCGTTGGCTTATTTTCGGGACGGCTAAGGAGCGGGAATTAGGAGACCAACTCGCTGCTGAGTTGGGGCCGGCGGGAATTAATCTGGTTGGTCAGACCACCCTCACTCAGCTGATGACCGAACTAGGGCGTTGCCGGGCATTGTTAACCAACGACACCGGTACGATGCATTTGGCTGCGCACCTTGGCGTTCCCACAATCGCTTTATTTGGTTCTACCGAGCCTGCGTTGACGGGCCCGATTGGCGAAGGCCACACGGTCATCCGGCATCATGTGGAATGTAGTCCGTGTTTCTTAAGGGAGTGCCCGATCGATTTCCGTTGTATGAACCGGATCACAGTGTCCGAGGTGGTTGAGGCAGTGGAGAGGGTGTTGGCGAGGCAAGGGGTGCTTCAGAAGGTCTGGGCCGAAAGGGCTTAGTGGGTCGCAACCCATGGAGCGTTGCCTCGCTTCCTCCGTCGCTAAAGCTATGGAGGACAGGTGCGAGGCAGAGGGGTCGACTTGAGTTTGGACATTTAAATAGGGAAAACCATGCTCCGTAGGAGCAAAATCTTTATAGCTATCGGTACCCCGATTGCGGTTAGCTCCGTAGGAGCGACATCAAGTCGTGACTGCGCACACAACGAGCGTGCTACCCGTCGGAGGTCAAGGGCAGCAAAGCCTTTTGTATACGTTTAGCGGCTTAGCAACTAACCGACAGTTGCCCGGAATCCCATATGTCGCTCCTCCGGAGCTATACCGCTAATTTGTATGCCGATAGCTATAACGATTACGCTCCTCCGGAGCTGTTTCCCACCCCTCGCTTGCATGGTCTGGGGTCGTAACGTAGTTCTTTCAGGAACCGATGCGCTGGACCGGCGATCGAGCTGGAGCTCCAGGGTTGAAGTTACTTTTTAATGAAATTTGCTACTGACGCATCATTCGCTCGCCTCACTCGCAGGCTCGCTGAATTTATCTCGCACACCGTTGCCCACCGGACCAGGCTGCTGGTTCTGCTAGCGATCGGGATCGGCGTACTGGCGATCTCGACCATCGTTCTACGCCGGAATCTTGATTCGGACTATCTCAACCTGCTGCCTCATCAATTCGAGTCGGTTCAGGGGTTGAAAATCTTGAACAGCGAATTTGCCGATTCTCGCCAAGTCGTCTTCGGATTTCTCGGGGAATCGGGGCACGCCGACGACGTGGAGGCATTTCGCAGTCATTTCATGGCCGAACTCGCCAAAGAGCCTTGGGTGATGCGGGTATTTGATCGGCCACCGATCGAAAGCCAAGAGGGGATCGATGAGATCCAGGCGGTAGTTCCGTCGCTCCTATTGAACCTACCTCAAGACCAATTCAAAGACGCCCTGGCGTTATTGGAGCCGGCAAAAATCGAACAACGTCTGACCCAAATGCGGGACACGATCAACGAGGACTTTTCGATCCGGACCCAAATGGAGGCCACTATGGATCCGCTTGGGTTGTTTGCGCG
>JAFAIO010000406.1 GCA_019236675.1 Verrucomicrobiota bacterium | reverse complement strand
AGGCGGCCAATTTCGATGCCGAGCGAGATGTATTTCAGAAAAGCTTTGCGATGCGCATGCTTTAGCTGATCGATCCCATCAGCGATTTTCCACGGTAGCGTTTCCTCATAGATATAGGTCAAGAGAATGCGCCCGGCCAAAAACCGGCTGTCCGCATCCACGTCGAGTAGATTCTTTGCGTTGAGGATGATGGTTTCCCGTTGCTCCTGGGGGGGTTAGGGAGAGCGAAACGCTGCGCATAAGACGAGCCAGCAATTCGCTTTCTGAGAGCGTCAGGCTCAAGCCGATGCGGGCAAAGGAAAGACGAAGGCGGAGATCATGCGCGACCGCCGGTGAAGCCAATTCGAGTTGCTCGCTTCCTTCGAGCGCGACTTGCGCCTCGATCTCGCGCATTGCTGCCCGGCGCGCTCGATACTTTCCGTACACCAGAGCGACCCGCCCATACTGAAGCTCGATAAGCAGGCTCTCGACCAAGTCCTGCAACTGCTCGACGTGGATGAAGAGTGGCTGTTCCTGCCCCATCTTGAATTCGATCTCGGCTTGGATTTGCTTGCCGACCGGCTCGTGTCCTGCGGCGGCGCACGCGGCATCTACTGCCTTTTCAATCTTGTGACCGAGCCACGAAACCACGCGCGGTTTAGCCGACTTTGAATTCGGCAAGTCGCGACGAATCACCCGAGGAAACGGGGATACCACGGCGTTCTTCTCCAACGGCAGGCCTTCTGTGGTCATAGTTTTGGGTCCTTCCGATTAGATGAGGTCATCCTCGCTTGTGTTTTTCAAACTGCCGCTGGTCTGGTACTCGGTGACTCGCGTCTCGAAAAAGTTCTTCTCCTTCTGAAGGAAAATTACTTCGTCGAGCCAAAGGAACGGATTAGATCTGACGTTGGAAAGACCCGGCACACCAAGGCCCTCGAGACGCCGGTCTGCGTTGTAGTCGACATAGTCCAGGAAATCCTTCTGCGTCATGCCGACGATGTCTTCGGGCAAACAATCCAGGACAAATTCCTTTTCCAGCTCCACTCCCTCTCGCATGAACTCCACTAGTTCCGTCCGAAATTCGGCTGTCCACACATCGGGATTTTCTTCAATCAGGCGAATCAAGATATAGCGTCCGAGCGCAATGTGGTTTGACTCATCCCGCAAAGTGTATTGAAACATCTGGCCGATCCCGGTCATCTTGTTTTGCCGGTGAAGCGACAGAATCATCGCGAAGAGCGCATAGAATTGCGTGCCTTCCATCACCTGGGTGATACCGAAGATCGCCTTGGCGAACTTCTGTTTGTTGGCGGTCTGGGTCAGGTCGATACCCATTTTCAGTTCCGGCATGTGGCGGGCGATATAAGCGTTCTTCTTCCGGATTGACGGGATGTCGTGAAATTTGGCCGTGACCTCGTCGAGATCGATGTTGAGGCTGCCGATGATATGGAGAAGCGAATCCATGTGGATCGATTCTTCCGCGATATGGCGCAGTGAGGCGTGCTTCAGCTCGGCGGCCGTGAGGTTATCTTCTATCACATGCAAGACCGAGTCACCAACGATGCCCTCTGCAGCGGAAAAATAGCCAACGCCCATTTCTATAATCCAGCGCTCACGAGCATTCAGCCTGTTCGAGTTCCACATAGCGCAGTCCTTTGTCATATCGATAACATCGGGTTCCCAGTGGTTGGCCTTCATCTGCTTGTAGATGCGGTAGGCCTCATGGTACTTGAGCGGCAGAACGTTTAGTTCCGCGCTGCGGATACCATTGATAACCCGCTTGCCGGCCACGCGAGCGCGGGCCTTTTCTTTATCAAGCCGGAAGGTCCGGTTTTGAAAACGGTAGACGACGTATCGCCCTTCTTCCCGTTCCGAGATTTCTTCTTCGAATCTTTCGACTGTTTCGATCATGTTCCGCACCTGGGGATTTTGGCGCTCGCCACGGCGCCCAGCTTCGTCCGGGACCGGAAAACAAAACGCCTTCGCAATCCCGACCGGGAAAGGAAGGCGGCAGAGCACAAGCTACAGCAGCATTCGGTTCCCATCCTCCCTTTGGCGAGGGAGTTGCCTCGGGCATAACTCCGAGGGCTTGATGAGCATGAAAAAGCAGGTCTTCTGACTCCGAGGTCTTCCTACTGGCCCCGCCTTGCCGCGTTACCTACGCAGTGGCTTCAAGGGGTTTTCGTCGCTCGTTACAGCGGCGCTACCGCACGGGATTCTCACCCGTTTCCCTATTCTCCTTCGGCCGTAGCCGAAGGCACTTCTTCACGTCTTGACACCAGATATGGTGGTTATATTAAAAGAACTACACTAGTAATAGACTGACCTCTCTTCACGTCAAGGTCTTTTCCTAAGTATTTCGGAGAAAGCATTTGAGGGTCCGGCGGACCACCTAAGGATTTGTGTTCACCGCTGAACCTGTCGCAAATCGCCGGATGCAAGGAGTCAAGAATGGACGCTCGATGTGGGAAGAAGCGCGCGAGATATTGCGCTCTTCAGTGAGAATGATTGAATCGGAACAAGACGATCTTGCCGAATTGGTCAGACGACGTTTTACCGCGTTTTCACGCTATCGAGTTGATTATTCCAAAACGGAGGAAATGCGCAACCCAGCGGGTGTGGGATCAAGCTCGTGTACCCGCTAGGCTAGATTCAGGCGAAAATCAAAACGTCAGATAGAAATCAGAGGACTGGGCGGTACGTCGCCGCATCACTCCGACTTCCGTTACTCCATTACTCCGTTCGTCCACCAGTACTGATACGCCTAACTTCGCAGCGCGACTAACGTGCCGCGCCGCATTACTGGGTAAGCATCCCACTGAGTCTGCGGTCCAATCCACGCTAACTCTTGAGGAGCCATTTTGCCTAGTAGAACCAGCGATAATCTCTGGAAGAACTGCTAGTGTCGGTCGTCGTCTGCTCCGTCAGGCTAACCGGATGGTTCTTATTCCCTGAATGTGTCTCATTGTGAAATAGGGAGCCAAAAAGGGTAAGCGTTACCACAGCCGCAGCGAATAATGGATTCGTATTTTTGATGCAATTTGATAGTTTCACAGTTAGTTATCCTCTCTTTCCCTGAGGAAGTAACAGATGCCGTGCCAAGAGCTTCCGTAAGTTTGTAAGCCGTTGGGAATGCGCCACTTATCGTGCTAGACGCGCGAGAGCGACTGCTAACTGCTATCGACAGGTTCGAAGAATCGACCGATCTTTCGTCCGAAGCATCGGACAAAGATTATACCCAAAGGAAAACCAAAGCCGCGATTGAGAAAAGGATACCGGTTGTGCAAACGCCAGGCCAGCCGGCGAGCGCCCAGGCTTGAGAGCCGATCAGGGAGCCGATCGAACCGCCTAAAAAATAGGTCACCATGTAGACGGAATTGATCCGGCTATGGAGAGCGGGATCCAAGCTGTAGATTCTGGCCTGGTTCGCGATTTGATTCCCTTGCGCTCCCGCATCGAGTAGCAACACACCGACCCCGACTAAGAGCAATGTATTTTGCGCGCTGAACATCATGGTGATAAACGCGAGCATGATAAGGCCAAAAAACAGCCCGTTGATCTGTCTCGGGGTCCAGTTTTCGCCGAGGTGACCCGCGAGAGGTCCCACCATTGCGCCGGTGATTGCTAGCAATCCGAACATGCCGGCTACATCGGGACCGTAGTGCTGCGGCCTCGAGTGAAGATAAAACGCAAGCGTCGTCCAGAAAGCGCTGAAAGTGCCGAACCCGAGTGCGCCAAGAATGCTATGCCGGCGGATGATTGGTTCGGTTCGAAGGAGGCGGGGTAGAGAGGCCAGGAGGCGGCCGTAAGATTGAGTGGCATGGGCCGGCTGGGACGGAAGAGCGCGCCAGAGGACCACAGCTAGAATCAGCATAACGGCAGCGGCGGACCAGTAGACGACCTGCCAAGAGAATTTTGATCCCATCAAGCCACTCGTTGTCCGTGAAAGAAGGACACCAATCAATAGCCCGCTCATCACGGTGCCGATAACCCTGCCGCGTCCGGCTCCGGGGACTAACCCCGCGGCATATGGTACCGCGAGTTGCGGAGCGACCGATGCGAACCCGAGCGCGAAGCTGGCGCCGAGCATGACCGGCAAGTTCGGCGAAATCGGAACCAGGAGGAGGATGGCGCAGGAAAGCAGCGTTGAAGCAATGATTAACCATTTGCGATCGATCCCATCCCCGAGAGGCACAACGAAGAGAAGGCCGGCGGCGTAACCGAGTTGAGTGGCCGTTGCCACCCATGCGATCGCTGCCGGTCCAACCTTAAAGGTGGCCGCGATAGCGTTCAAGATGGGCTGGTTGTAGTAGATATTAGCGACCACGAGCCCAGCGGTTGCGGCCAATAAGAAGATCAAGCCTGCCGGCGGGTTTTCCGCTTTGGGGTTAGGCTGCGCGTTTTTATTACAACGGGATGAGCCCGTAGTGGCTGGGCCTACGTCCATGAAAAATTTCTCCCTTATTTAGTGATGCCGGCGAGGGAGGCGGCACGCCATGGCACCGACCGCAATCGCCTCGCAAGCGAGGCGGCGCTCCATGGGTGCCGGCTTACGCCTTGGCAGCCTGTGCCCGGGGCCGGACGACCTCATGCCGTAGATTCCCTTTCCTGAGATTTGTCCACCAGAGGACGATCGGAGCTGCGATGAAAATGGATGAATAGGTGCCAATAATGACGCCTACGACGTTGGTGAACGCGAAATCATCGAGGACGGGGCCACCGAAAATCCATAGCGAGAGCATACAAATCAACGTAACGCCGCTGGTCAATACCGTTCGGCTCAGCGTTTCATTGATGCTATCGTTCATTAACGAACGAATGGTTCCGCGCCGGCCGGAATGTAATCCTTCTCGTATCCGGTCGAACACGACGATTTTGTCGTTAATAGAGTAACCAGCAACCGTCAAAATTGCGCCGATAGTAACCAACGAGAATTGGCGACCGGTGATAACGAAGATCCCAAGTGTGATGATGAGGTCGTGGAACATCGCGACGATCGTTCCCACGGAGAAAGAAAACTCGAACCGGATGGCAACATAGATCATGACCCCGATGAAGGAGATCCCCAGCGCATAGAGGGAGGTTGTCGCCAGCTGGGCACCCATCACTGGACCCACGGTTTCAGAATTCTCGACGACCAGTCCGCTGGTCTCAGGTGACGCTTTTAGATCGCTGAGGATTTTCTGACCGGTGCCGTAAGGGGCCCGGATCGAGATTAAATGTACCGTTTGCTGGTTACGCTGGCTCGATTCCTGTTGGATGACCGCACTGCCTAAGCCAACCTTTTCAAGCTGACTGCGTACTTGGGCCTCCGAAATCGGTTTGTCGGATCGCAGAACCAGTGAATCACCGCCAGTGAAATCCAAGTTGAACATGTTCGCTCCGCGTACACCGAAGGCGACAGCCGAAGCGGCGAGCAGAATAACCGAGGCGATGACGGAAAGCTTCCATTTGCCCAAGAAGTCAAAATGCTTCGAGCTAATCAGGTGAAGCATGGAAATGCGCTTCACCAGATTCAGGTGAATGAGCCAGCCAAAGATATTCCGGGTAACCAAGAGGGCCGAGAACATCGAAGCGATAATGCCCAGGGTGAGGGTAATGGCGAAGCCCTTAACCGGTCCCGAACCCAGCCAGAAAAGGATGACCACTTTAAGCAAGGTGGTCAGGTTCGCATCGAAGATCGCGCTAAACGCTTTGCGATAAGCGGTATCGATAGAAGCCTTCAGACTCTTTCCGGCGCCGAGCTCTTCTCGCAAACGTTCGTAAATCAGGACGTTTGCGTCGATGGCCATTCCGATTGTCAGGATCACGCCCGCGATACCGGGTAGGGTCAAAACGAAACCGAAAAGCGACATCGCGCCGAATAGCAAAATGCCGTTAACCGCCAAACCGATGAGGGCAACAGCGCCGGCGGTGCGATAGTAGATAAGGACAAAAATGAGGGTGGCCGCTAACCCAGCCAAACCCGAAGCCAGTCCTCGGCTGATCGAATCTTGGCCGAGCGTAGCGGAAACGCTGCGCGTTTCATCGATCACCACCGGTGTTTGCAGTGGGTTCTGCAGAGCGCTCGCCAAGTCTTGAGACTCTTGTGCGGTGAAGTTGCCGGTGATAGAAGCCGAGCCATTTGTAATCTCCACCTGGATTACGGGGGCTGATTGCACCTGCCCGTCTAGAACGATCGCGAGCTGGTTGCCGATGTTCTGGCTCGTTATTCGGGCGAAAGCTTTGGTCCCTTCCGGATTGAAGCTTAGATCCACTTCATAACCGCGCTGTTCAAACCTGGCTTGGGCGCGCGTTACTGTTTCACCCGTCAATTCCGGCTTTTTCTTAACCAGATACTTCTCGGGCTTTCCAGTGGTCCCTTTGCCTTTTACGCCATCAAGTATCTCGTAGCTCGGCGGTGTAAAAGTCTGTCCCGACTCGATTTGCGGCACCAAAGTGCTGCTTTGTGGATTAACCAGCCGGAACTCGAGCTTGGCGACGCGCTGCAATTGCTCGCGGGCCTCGTCGATCTTCGCCGTGTCTAGGCCGGGGATTTGAACGAGAATCCGATCTGTGCCCTGGCTGGTGATAATCGGCTCGCTGACACCGAATTGGTCGACGCGCCGCCGAATCACCTCGACAGCCTGCTGCTGCATATCTGGCGTGATCGTGCGCGGTTTACCGTTCTCGTCCTTGGGTGGAACCAGCCGGACTAGGAACGAACTTCCGCCCTGCAGATCAAGGCCGTAGTGAATCTTGGCACTTGGCGGGTAAAACGAATAAATGCAAAAGGCACATAAAAGAATCGTCAGTGCCGTGCCGAGGAGGCGTTTGGTTTGCTCTTTTTCGACGAGGAAATAAGCGGCGAATAGACAGAGCAGAAATAAACCGAAAAAAAACGTCCACGTCGGGCTCATCGCTGGGGGCTCTTAAATGGCAAAACTTTACTGAGCAGTTGCTTTAGGCTGTTCGACCGGTCTGGATACAGAGGCGATGGCGTTCTTGTCCACCTCAATTTTTACGTTGTCAGCAATCTTTATCAGGAAGGTCGTATCTTTGACGTTGGCGATCAATCCATGAATGCCGCTCGTTGTAATGACTTTGTCGCCGGTCTTTAGATTTGAGAGGAGTTGCTGATGCTCTTTTTGCTTTTTCTGCTGGGGCCGAATCAGCAAGAAATAGAAAATGATGAAGATAAACGCGAACGGGAGCAGCTGCATATACCAAAGCCCTGAGGGCTGAGCTTGACTTGCTTGCTGCTGCGCTAAAAACAAAATTGTCGAGATCATAAAAGGGATACCTTGATACACCACTTAAGCCAGGTAACAAGAGGAACTGAGTCAATAACTCAAACCCTGTTCGCTAGCAAAGGGTTTTTGGACCGGGACAGGTCCGCCCAACCAAACACAAAATCTCACGCAAAGCAGACCTCCGTCGCCCCGCATTCCCCTCACTATGGCGGACAGGTCTCCCGTCTCCCCCTTTAGCTACGTCGGCCAAGGACGCAAAGGGAAGAGGAATAGCCGCGAAAATGCGCAAAAAAGCACAAAAAGGGAGAAAAGGGATCAACGAAGGTTTTTCTGTGGATGTGGGATAAGTTGCGAGACCTTCTAGTTGGCAAGGGCGACTACCCTGAAAACCCTCTTTCCTTTTGCGTTTTTTGCGCCTTTTCGCGGCCATTTTGTTTCCTCCGTCTTAACCTTTGCGTCTTTTCGTCTTTGCGTGAGATTTTCTGTGCTATGGCTGAACTAGGATTTGTCGGCTCGCATGGGTTCGTTCTAAGGCTCCCAAGGGTGTCCGTGTCGGACCCAGCACCGGATCCGGAGCTGATAACTTTTCTTAGAAACGCTGACCTCGAGCGACTCGGCGGATATAAACCCGAGGTGGTACCCCTTGTGCGGAGCTTATTACTGCTAGCGGCCGGCGACCTGGAACGGGCGCATATACTGGTGCAGGAAGCCTCGAATGCGGACGGGACCTAAATTCATGGGATCGTCCACCGAACTGAGGGCGATTTCGACAATGCTCGTTATTGGTTTCGACGGACCGCGGTGCATCCGGCTGCCGCAGAGATTTATCGCAAGGCGGCCGTTAACAGCCCGAAAGTCGCGAGCTGTGCGGCATGGGACCCCGTTTGGGTGACGGATTGGGTTGAGGCTTCGAAGCGGACGGGCGCAGACGAAGAATTGCGGGCTGTCCTTGCGATCGAAACTGAGGTCCTGCTAGAACATTTCGCATCGCAGATGGTGGAGTGAGACGAGGAAGGCGAAACGGCCACGCGGCGAAGGGCTGGTAGGGCGAAAATCTCGGCGCGCCGCTGACTTTACTTCCTACATGGATGTCTACGCGCTGGATCTGAGCCATTCCTGCAGGCCTTGAGGTGCAAAATAAAACGTTGTCGGGACGATCGA
>JAFAIO010000228.1 GCA_019236675.1 Verrucomicrobiota bacterium | reverse complement strand
AGCCGAATCGTTACCGGAATTAGAGGCCAAGCTTTTGAAAGCCCCGATTCTGTCTGGAGCCATTCGGCTTTCGTGGGGTCGTCAGAAAGCCAGCCTTCCGGCGCAAATTCGATCATAGACCCGTCCCGGTGTTTCCATTTAAAAGCGAAATGCATATGCCGCTACCGTTTTCATTCACTGCTAGACGAGCTGGGAATTGTCTTCTAACCAAAGTTTTATTGGCTTGAAAAAACGACCCTTTATAGATAAAGGAGGCGGGCACTAAAATCGGGGCAACACCTGAAAATGCTATCCGTCGAAGTTCGACAAAAAGGCTAAACCTCCGCCCCAAGCGTTTATTTGAAGTTTTACTTGGGTCACCATTGGGTGATTTGATGGTGGCCTTCCGCGAGCCCGTTTGCACCAAGCGGACTCGATTGAGCTCGCTGAATGTCCTACGGGGCGATGAGCCCTCCCCCATTTTTGAGCCATCACCAATCAGCGATTACCGACTACTTCTCACTAGCTGACAGTGGCGCGGCCACCTCTTCCAAACTCCGGCGCTCGGCTTTGACTCCCAGGGCTAACTCAGCAAAGGCCGCTCCGATCATCAAGACGGCTGCCGCAACATAACCCACCAAAAGCGCGCCCCTGGAACCAGTCTGGATCAACAGACCAAAGATGGTGGGTGCAATCATCCCACCGCAGAGAGTTCCACCAGCATAAAATAAGGCAAGAGCTAGACCACGAATCTCCAAAGGAAAGATTTCGCTAGTGGTTAGGTACGCAGAACTAGCCGCACACGAGGCCACGAAAAAGATCGCGATCCAACCTAGGGTTTGTGTGGTTGCGTTGAGTAATCCGGCCTGAAACATCCAACCGGTAATAGCGAGAAACAAACCAGCCGCAGTATAGGTCAAGACGATCATCGGTTTGCGACCAACCTTGTCGAAGAGAGGTCCCAGAATGAGCGGACCAAGCACGTTCCCAAATGCAAACGGGATCAAATAAAGAGCGGTACTTTCTGGAGCAACCTTATAAAACCGCACCAAAACGAGAGAATAGGTAAAGAAGATCGCATTGAAGAAAAAGGCTTGGGCAATCATTAATACAAAACCCAAGCACGAACGGGACCGATGCCGGTGAACCACAGTGTTCCAGATTTCATTTAGCGGGGTGTGATTCCGGACTCGGATCGACATGCTTTTCGTAGGTGTGTCCGGGATCTTTCTAATGGCACTGATCTTGTGTTCAATGCCTTCGATGATGGCGTCTGCATCCTGTTTTCGCCCGTGAATCGTGAGCCAGCGCGGGCTTTCAGGAACCCAATGACGAACAATTAAAATCAGGGTTCCGAGCAAAGCCCCCAAAAGAAAAACAGCCCGCCAGCCGAAGGCAACCGGAATGAAGACCGGGTTTAAAAGGAGGTAGGTACCAGCCGCGCCAATCCCAGCACCAATCCAGTAGGTCGAGTTAATCGTAATATCCACCCGCCCACGAATGCGGGCCGGGATAAGCTCATCAATGGCGGAATTTATAGCCGCATATTCGCCTCCAATCCCGGAACCGGTTATGAATCGAAATAACGCATAACTGGCAAAGTTCCAAGAGCACGCCGATAGTGCCGTCCCGATAAGGTAAACCAGGAGAGTCAGCGAAAATAACCGCTTCCGCCCGAACCTATCCGTCAGAAAGCCGAAAAGCAGCGCCCCGAAAACATTCCCGGCCAAATAGAAGGTCGCGCTCATGCCGACCTCTGTATCGGTCAATTTCAGTGCCTCTGATTTCTGCAGAACGCCACTGATTGCCCCAGCTAATGTAACCTCCAATCCATCGAGGATCCAGGTTACCCCTAACGCGATTACGACAAACCAATGCCAGCGCGACCAAGGCAATCGGTCCAGCCGGGCCGGAATGTCAGTTTCGACCACTTTGCTGGTCTGAGAGCTGGAAGCAGGAGTAGACATTTATGAATAGCCGGTCATCGATAGCCAAGAAGGAATAGCCGCAAAAACCTGTCGCGCCCTAGGCTTGGCGAAGGCGGAGAGCACTAAGAACGCAAAAAGGGATAAAGACACCGAGCTCCTGGATTCTAGCTCCCAACTCCTCGCTGCCACGGGTTACTGAATTACTTACTTACTGCTTACCTGTTTTCTACCAATCACCAATCACTTCTCGCTTCTCCATCCAACGCACTGCGCGGCTCAAATCCGGGGCGACCAGCCGAAAGAATTAACCTATCCTGGGCGCGCCGAGATTTCCCCTACCGCCCTTTCACCTTTCACCTTTCACCTCTCACCTCTCACTTCTCACCCATCTGACGCGCTAAATGCTTGCTCAGGGCTGGCCTTCCGCGGTTGTGGGCGCGGCCGCCAGTTTGGCCAACTCGATATCGTTTGTCAGGTCGACTCTCAACGGCGTGATAGAGATCCATCCGTGTTCAACCGCCCATCGATCCGTACCTTCCTCCGCCTCACGAACGGGTACCACCGTGAACCAGTAGATCTCTCGCCCCATCGGGTCTTTCCCTTGCACCATCCGGCCGTCGTATTGACGGATGGATTGGCGAGTCCAACGGATTCCTTTCGCCTCCGGCGGCAGGTTCACATTTACCAGCTGCAACGACGGCTGCCGGATGATTACTTTCAGCACTGCTTCTACATGAGGCTGTAGTTTCTCGAATAACGGTTCCTCGTGCTCAGCCGCGGTGCTGAAAGCGATACCTCGCGCACCTGAAAGTACCGCCTGCTTGGCGGCTGCTAGCGTACCGGAATGCCAGAGAGCACTTCCCAGGTTCAGACCAAGGTTAATTCCTGAAAGGATTAAATCCGCCCCTCCCCACTGGTGCAGCCCAACCGCAACGCAATCCGCAGGAGTGCCGTTTACCCGATAGGCATCGAATTCTTTAACTCGGGTTTTTAGATAGTTGAGCGGCCGGTTCGCGGTAATCGCGTGCCCCATTGAAGACTGCTCCACATCCGGCGCCACGATGCGCACTTCGCCAAACCGGGTCGCGACCTCAGCCAATGCAATGATCCCTGGGCTGTAGATCCCGTCATCGTTCGCGATGAGAATACGCATAGTAACCGCAGATTAACCACGAAGGAACACGAATGGACGCGAAAGACAGAAGAATAAAAGCCAACCGCAGATGAACGTAGATAGGTTGTCCCACAATTGCCGCCGTGATTTCAACGGCTTCGCAATAGTCTGAAATGCAAATCGTTCCCCTGGCGCTTGCATTTTATCTGCGTACATCTGCGTCAATCTGCGGTTCAGTTCTACGGCGCCGAGGCTGTCGCTCGAACGTTGACTTCGTTCTCCGCAACTGCCGTTAGTTTCCTATCCGCTTCGCCTTCTTCTTCCAGAGTCTTTTGGAGTGTGGTAGCGATGTCTTGGAAACCAAGCCGTTTAGCCAAGGTGCGGGCAGTTCCGTAGCCAGCCATCTCGTAATGCTCAACGCGTTGAGCGGCCCCGATCAATCCAGCATCGCGGACCAAGGGTTCTCCCTTTGCCTGGATGAATTCTTCACTTTCCTTAACCAATCCCTTCATCGCCTCGCAGGTTTCCCCGGAGGGTTTGACGTCGAGTTCGCGAAATACCCGATCTAACCGGCCGACATGTCCTTTTGTCTCCTCCAGATGTTGGCTGAAGGCCAACTTAAGCGCCGGCGCACTGGCCGCCTCGGCTAGCTTTGGAAGAGCCTTGATCAGTTGATTTTCCGCATCGTAAAGGTCGCGTAATTCCGCCAAGAAAAGGTCTTCTACCGATTCGAGCTTCAAAGATGTGAGCCTCATAAAAGGGTTTCGCTGAGCGCCCGCGCGCCGGTTCCCCGTTCTCTTAAGGATTCGCCGTTTAAACCCAGAAAGGATTTCAACAACGGCCGGCAAAAAGATTTTTATAGCAAGGCCACAAAGGCCAGAAAAGCCACAAAGATTAGGAACGGACCACAGTGCCTCCGGACTAGAAAGCTCTTTATTCCTTTGGAGGCCTTCGCTAGCGTGTTGTGGAAAAATCACTGTGGGCCTTTGCAGTCTTCTTGTGGAATATGTGTTAAAATAACGGCCGGCTAGCGGAGTACCCCCTTGAGGATCCTGATCATAGAAAATCACGAGATTACGGCCAAGTTCATCTCGTTATTCCTGGAACGGTCAGGCCATCAAGCGACGATAATCCCTGATGGGCAGACGGCGCTAAGCCGCGATGATCTCGCTGACATCGATGTCATTCTCAGCGATATCGGTTTGCCCGACATGAACGGTTGGGACCTGATGACACAACTTCGCCCCCGGACCCGCGCCTATGCGATTGCCATGAGTGGCTTCGGAGATGCGGCCGACGTCCAACGAAGCCTGGCATCCGGTTATCAGTATCATCTCGTTAAGCCATTTGTGCCTGCGGCACTAGAGGAGGTGCTTCGGAACGCCGAGCCCTCGCGTGTCGATTGATGCTCCCGTCTCCGGCGATTCTGGCCTGTCCAACGTAGCCTCCCGCTCGTCCGACGTAGCCTCTTGTCCAACGTAGCCTCCCGCTCGTCCGACGCAGCCTCCAGAGTCTCAACGACAGGGCGAAGTCGGAAGTCTCAACGACGGCGAAGTCGGGCATTTCGACCGGGTCCATCCATCCGGACCGGCGCCCAACGACGAAACTCGTTTGGTCTATCTGCTTGGCGGATAACCGCTAAAACGATCGCAACAATGCCGGACAAGAGCATTACCAAAGTGAGTTCTGAATACGCACCAAAGGGTGCGGCAGGCCAAAAGTACCTCGCCGCCGGGGTTAACCTTTCGATGAGGCTTTGGCAAAAGGAAAGCCTAGCTGAAGACAAACCCGAGACAGTACGAGATTACGAAACCATCGGTTTCGTCCTGGAGGGAAAGGCAGAGCTGTACATCGAGGGCCAACGCGTCCTTCTGGAACCAGGTGACTCTTGGGTTGTCCCCAAGGAAGCCAAACACCGGTATAAGATCCTCGACACCTTCACCGCAATCGAAGTAACGAGCCCGCCGGCGGAGGTACATGCGCGGGATCAATGAAAAGTGATTGGTGATGGGTGACAAGTGGTTGGTGGCGTCGCCAAGCGCGATCGGAGCCGCCTGGAGGGGAGCCGCTTTTGACCGGTCTCAAAACAAACCGCATAATCGTGCGAAAATCGTGGCATGTACCTGAAGGTTACTTAGCAGGCGGCTCCCGGGAACGTTTCGTCGCGTGCCATGTAATGT
>JAFAIO010000218.1 GCA_019236675.1 Verrucomicrobiota bacterium | reverse complement strand
GCTCCTCTCGGTGATTGAACTTAAGCAACCCTTCCTCGGCGAGCGCTGAGATAAACTGAATCGCGAAGAACGGGTTGCCACCTGTTTTCTCGTGCGCCAATTGTGCCAGCGGCGCAGCCTGCGCCGTTTCACAATGAAGCGCATCTGCAACCAGCTGTTCCAGGTCCTCACATGCCAGAGGCGCCAGCTTGATCTCCTGCACGGTTGCTCCTGTCTGTCGGATCGCTCCAAGCGTGCGTACCAGCGGATGAGTGCAATCAACTTCGTTGTCTCGGTAGGCGCCAATCAATAACAAATGGTCCACGTCGGGGTAGCTTGCCCGGCTCAGCTCTCTCTTGATCGGATCCGAGGCGCCTTCGCGGAACAAGAGATCCTGAATCAGATCAAGTGTCGCCACGTCCGCCCATTGCAAATCATCGAGGAAAAGCGCGAGCGGGTGCTGCGGCTGTGCGAATACGCCGATGAATCGCCGTATCGACAGCCGGAAACGGGTCTGCGCATCCTGTAGTGAAAGTTCAGGGACTGCCGGCTGCTCCCCTATAATCAGCTTCAATTCGGGCACAAGATCCACTAAGAGCGGGCCGCTCGGACCGACCGCCTTCAACAAAGCACCGCGCCAATGACCCAATTCGGCCTCACTTTTCCCCAGCAATGGAGTGATCAGCGACTGAAAAACATGTGCCAAAGTGGCGTACGGAATTTCGCGCTTGCCCTGCTCACACTTACCGGACCCGAAAAGGCCATGCCGTGCGACAACCGCCTGCTGTAACTCGTTGACCACGGAGGACTTGCCGACACCCGATTTACCGGACACAAGCAGCAGCTCCGGCTGGCCGCTGACTGCGACCCGGTCAAACGAACTGGCCAACTGATCGATCTCTTCAACTCTTCCATAGAGTTTCCCGGAAATCACGATCCGGTCCGGAGTGTCGTGTTGCCCAAGCTCGAATTCACTGACCTGACCCTGCGTTTGCCCTTCGCCAAGACATCTTCGCAGATCTGCCTCAAGACCGGCAGCCGTCTGGTAACGCTCATCGGCAGCCTTTGCCAGCAGCTTCATGACGATGGCGGAAACCAGGGGCGGTATCTCAGGTACGCGCTGACACGGCGGCGCCGGCTGCCTCGCGATATGGGAATGGATCCATCCGAGAGGGTCAGAAGCGCTGAACGGGAGCCCCCCTGTCAGCATCTGATAGAAAGTCACTCCAAGAGAATACAGATCACTTCGAGAATCGATTGACCGATTCATGCGCCTGGTCTGCTCTGGCGCCATATAAGGAAGTGTACCCGAAACCAGTTCAGGCGACTCTAAAGCTTGCTGTTCCCGGGGCGTTCGGGAACTGAGCCCAAAGCCGGTAAGCCACGCCCGATGAGTTCTGAAATTAACCAAGATTTTGCCCGGGTTAATGTCCTTGTGAATAAGGCCACGACGATGAACCTTGTCCACTGCAGCAGCTAGGCTGATCGCTAACAGAAGAAACCGGGTTAGTTCCATCGGCTCCCCGCCCGTATCCGCAGCGGCGGAACCGTTGGCGGCTGCCCCGAGAAATCCATCGAGCAGTTCGCCGCCAGGGTCTTGCATTACCAGGACGGTTCGCCCGAAAAGCCGACTCAAGGCTATGGGTCGCGCCGCCCACTCTGGATCCAGATCATTTCGCAGCGAGTATTCGTGCTCGAGCTCTTTCAGCGTTGCCGGTTCCGGTCGTTCCGAGGACGGCGCGCGAACCAGGATAGGTAAGACCTCTCCGGCTCCGCGACCACGGTAAAGGCTGAACTCCTTACCAGTCTGCAGACTGTCGAATTCATATCTGGAAAGCTCAATCACAGCAGGGCTGGCGCCGTCCTTAGCAGAAACCTCGACCGGCGCTCGATCTTTCCTTTCGGCGAGCTTTAAACCCAAAAACCGAATTTAAGCTCCACAGATTACGCAGATTCTAAAACCACGAATGCACGCGAATGAACACCAATAGGATAAAGATTATTTGTGTCAATTCGCGTCTATTCGCGGTTGAAATGTTTTGAGCGTGGTTACGGCTCCGCCGCGATATACAATCTACATAACCTGTGGATCTTTTTTCTTCGGGATCTGGTTAAACACACCACATAGCACCTTAATTTAGGTTTGGCACGCACTCGTTAGGACTAGAAAAAAACCATCCTTTTGGCTAATCCAACTCACCCGTCGCCCGTGGCAAGTAGGGGAGCTAACAAAAGAGTCTTACTAATCGGAAGTTGACTAGGCTCCCGAAAGACGGGAGAATCGGCGCCGGGCGCAAGCCTTTGCTCGAAGAACTCGTCCAGCCCCCATTTTTTATGAATCTGGCAAAAGGCGCCGCTATGTATGCGTTTAGCGTCCGGCGTTTGGCGCTTGGTGTTTGGCGCTTGCCACGCTGCTCCGCTATCCCGGGCTCATCGTTATCGCCAATGGCATACGTCAGATTGGTTTTCAGAGGAATTCTTTCCCAAAAAGCGCCGTCCGATTCTCGGCGAACGCCGAACGCCAAACGCCAAACGCTAAACGGATACATAGCGCCGCTGCTGTTCTTGGTTTGTGCAGCACCGGACGCTAACGCAGGCTCGCGAGCCTTCGTGTTGATTTCGAAAGCGCTCGGTAATCCATTTTTCGCCGAAGTAGAAAGAGGAGCCAAGGAAGAGGCCGACAAGCTCGGTTGTACTGTCGTGCAGATGGGCCCGGCAGAGGCGAATCAGGCCTCCCAAATTCAGATTTTAAGAGATGTCATTGTCAAAGGCACCGACGGTATCGCAATTTCAGCGGTGAACGCGGACGCACTTATTCGCCCAATCGAAGAAGCCCGAGCAAAGGGAATTCCGGTGGTAACCTTTGATTCTGACTCTCCGAACTCCAAACGTCAGGCCTATATTGGAACGAATAATTTTCAGGGAGGAGTCATCGCCGGAAATGCTTTTAAGGATTTGATGCCGAAGAGCGGTTCATACGCCATCCTGACAGGAACGCTGGCTTCAATCAATTTGATCGAGCGCATCGAAGGATTCAAAAAAGCGTTAGGGGAAGGATGCAATGAAGTTTCCGGATCACCTTTTACCTGCGAGGACAGTGTCCCGAAATCAATTCAGCTGATCCAGGACACACTGACCAAATATCCAGACCTCGATGGCTTTTTTTTCGCGGGGGGCTGGCCCCTCTTGGCTGGAGACGCTTATATTAAGGCGCTTGGAAGGCGGGGACCGGAAGTAAAAACAAAGAAGTTTATAATCGTTTCATTCGATACGCTACCGCCGATTTTGAAGCTGCTAAGTTTAGGGTACGCCAATGCCTTGGTGGGACAACGGCCTGCCGAAATGGGAGCGAAGTCAATCGAAACGTTGATGGCGATCTGCGACAAGAAACAGATTCAGACAGTGTATGATACTGGCGTTGACTTGGTCACGCCGGAAAATGTCGACGGATTCATTAAGAAGTAAGCCTGCTCACAAATTGACGCTTAGCAAAATCGGATTTTAGGATCAACGGGCAACTGGCGACCAGCGGCGCTCAGCATAGACCGACAGCCATGCTAAGAACTGACCGTCACGGCTCGATTGGTAAGCGAATCACAACACTGGTCCCCTTACCGGGTGTACTCCTGATATCCAGCTTGGCGCCCAGACTCTCGGCGCGCGCGCGCATATTCGAGAGTCCAAATCCTTTGACTCTCGCCTGCTCACTCTTGGCAAATCCCGAACCATTATCGGTGATTTTAAGTACCAGATCAGGCGGACTCCGTCGCAGAGTGACGCCGATCTCCGTTGGCCGCGCATGGCGCAGCGCATTACTCATCGCCTCCTGCGCGATCCGTAAGAGGTCTTGCTGAAGCTGAGGAGCCAGACTTTCTTCACAAACTTGGCTCGAACGAAAGGTGCAACGTAACAGGCCTGGGATATTCGATCGCTCGGCCAGTCTCTGCAGCGCTCCGATTAGGCCCGATTCCTCAATGATATCTGAGCGCAGGCTTAATACGGAACGGCGCGCCTCGGATAAGCCGAATCGCGCTAGCTCGTTAGCTCGATCTACATAATTAACGGCCTCCTTGCTCTTCTTTTTCAACTCCCTGGAAGCAGCAGAGAGCTGCATCGAGATGCCGGCAAAACTCTGGGCCAACGAATCATGGATCTCACCAGCCAATCGATTGCGCTCCTCTAAAACGGCAGATGCCCTGGCCGTTTTCGCCAATTGTGTGAGCTGAATCGCCAGGCTTGCTTGTGTGGCCAAGGCGCGAGCTATCTCCAGCTCCTCGGCTTGAAAATCGCGGGCTTCCGTGAACCGGAAACCGAGTATACCATTAACCTCGCCGCTGGAAAACAGTGGGATGGTTAATACCGTTCTGATGCCTGACCCGAGGAGATAGTCCCTCAGGTCGTCCGGCACCCTCTGGCCGGTCGAGCCTAGAAGATGCACTACGGTAACAGGCTCGTTCAACGAAACGAAACCCAGATCCTCGACCGGCATCGATCGGAGACGCTCGGGATAGCCTCCCTCAGCAGGAGACATCACCCGACCTTCTTGGAACAACAGTTCGACACACATGACTTTTGCGTCAGCGTTAAGCACTCGCAGATTGGAAGACGCGGCGCCCAACTGGCGCGTGATGGCAGCCATCACCTGTCCAACAAACTCATCCAGTTTGGGAACTGAGACCAGCGCATCCAAGGAAGCGCGGAGGGCTTCGTTGGCTCGCGCCAGCTGAGTCACGCGCTCTTGGGCCAACGTCTCCCGCTCAGCGTACAACCGCGCATGATCCAGAGAAATCGCAGCTTGAGACGCCAACAGTTCCAGCATCGCGAGCCGCTTCGGAGTAAAGACGCGCGGAGCCAGATTGTTCTCCAAGTAAAGCGCACCGATCAGCTTAGTTTGTTTCACGAGCGGAATGCAGAGAACCGACCGGGCGCGTTGCTCGATAAGATAAGGATCTTCTGAAAAAAGGTTCCGAATTGTGGCGTCATCCAGGATCACGCTCTCCCGCGTTCGAATCACATACCGCAGGAGTGACTCGGGGAGATCTGAAGGTGTCACCGGGCTTCTAATCAGATCAACTTCGACCTTCTGGTTACGGCTTCTGCTTTCCGATTCGATCGAGCAAGCGCCGCCGGACGAAAGAATGAGGAGACCTCGCTCGGCTCCAGCATGCTCAACTGCGATGACCATCAGTGTGCCGACTAACTTCTCCAGAATGATCTCTTCGGATACCGCCTGCGATGCCTTCACCACCGTCTCGACGTCGAGCTGGGCAAACGGCGTACTGCCAGCAGCCGAAGATGGTTGAGAATCCTGCTCTGCAATTTCAGGAAAGCATCGCTCAAGCTGTTTTGCCTTCCCGGATGCCCCCCAACGGAGATAGCAATTATGGGCATCGCGCAGATAGGAGTACCCAAATTTTTGGAGCCCACGTTGCAAACAAAACCGCGCAGCCAATTCGTTGCTGATTCCTTCGCAGTGGACAAAGCCACTCTCACGTGATGCCCGAATCGCCTGCTCGTACCATCGCATGGCCTCTAGCTCTTGATTTTCAATGCGAGCAACCTCGGCGGCAACGAGCGCGTATTTGTCAAGGAAAGTCGCGGGAGAGCTCTCCGTCCATTTTTGGAGTTGAGCCCGGTGTTGCTTCAACTCTGCGAGGCGCTCGGCCTGCCTGCGCTGTCCAGCCGCTTCATGAGTGGCCGCGATCGTGAGCGCGTTATAGTTCCAGTAGTTGAGCGATTGAATATTTGTTTCCGCTGACCAGAGCAACCCTTTGACCTTCTGTGCCGCCGCGACCGCCGCGTCATAATCATACGAGAGGAAACGTGCCTGGAGTTTGAAGATCCAATAGTAGCAGACCATTGTGCTCATCCGGCGCTCGGTCAGTTGAGCCTCGAACGCGCCCTCGTCGAATGAAGCATCACTGAAACTCGAGAACGCTTCGGTTCGTCCTCGCATGTTCTGGATAAATCGTTGTTGGCTGATGATAAAGTCGACTGCGTCTCGGAACTTGGCTTTGCGTGCAAATTCGAGGCCTTTTTCTGATTCCCTCCATACCTCATCGAGATGGACGCCTTGTAAAAGAAGGTTGGTAATAAGATCGATCCAGGTAAAGCAGGTATAAGACTGGTCGTGTGTCTCAATACCCGCGCGAAATGCCGTCTTTACGAAGTCGACCGCGGTAGCAATCGATTTTGTCCAGGGCGCGACCCTGGCCATGCCTAAGTACGCCCTGGTTCTCGCACCGGCAAACCCGTGCTTATCTGCCAAGCTGCAAGCCAGTCTTCCGAATCGGTACCCATCGGCAAAGCGGCCGAAGATCGGGCCAAGGATAGAAGCCAGCTCCGCGTACCCGTGCGGCGACACGCTGGTAATTCCGTACTGCAGACTCAGGTTTGCCATTTTGCACGTCTGCAGGCAAAACAGGTTGCTATCAGTGTACCACGCCGGGGTTGAAAGCTCAGCGAGCACCCGCATGGCTGCTTGCTGTTCTGGGTCACTCATCGGCGGCAGGTCGAGCAGGCTCTCGATGGAGCGGTTACCCAAGTTTTGCCAAATCTTTTCGTACTCTGCTCGCACCTCTTCCTGGCTGGGATGAACCGGCATCTGAATGCCGAACAGGCCCAGGGACTTTAGTCCAGTATCGATCGCCTGCCGGTACTCCGCTTTCATGACCTCGAGTAGGATCTTCAAACGGTACATGACCGCTCTGTCGAGCTTCGATTCAGCTCTGTCCAAGATCGTCGTGGTGAGTCCTTCGGCCGCTTCAAAATTTCCGTTCAGGTATTCGCACTCCGCACGCTCCAGCCATAAGCAAAACGCTAGCCGATAGCGCCGGCGCCAAGCTTCAGATCCAACTACCTCCATGCCGGTCGAGAGGTAGGCGCAGGCCGAAGCATAAGCTGTCGACGCCTTTGCTTTTCTTGCCGCCATGAGGTTTAGCTCTGCGACCTGCTCTTGTTCTTCAGAACCAGCAATTAGCTCTCGACCGCGGTTAAACTGATTAACGATATCGAAAATTTTCTCCGAGATCTGCTCCGGAGTCATTCCTGCAATCAGCATGCGCCCCAGGTTGAGGTGAAACTGAGCCCGCAACGGCTCCGGAATAAGCTGGTAAGCGGCCTCCTGGATGCGGTCATGGAGAAACTGGTATGAAGTGTCCGAGCGTTGAATTAATCCTGCTCGGACCGCTTCCCAAAGGTCGCCGTGCAAATGCGTTTCTGAACCGCGACGGATCCTTAATAAGGCGGTGATATCCGCACCGTTCCCTAAACAAGCGAGCTGGCTCAGTATTTCCTGTGTAGCAGACGGTAGTCGCCTGAGCTTGGCTATCATGAGGTCCACAACATTATCGGTGAAACCGATAGCCCGTATGCGCTTTTCATCCCATCGCCAAGCGGCTTCAGGCGCTTCGAACGCTAAGAGCCGCTGTTCCGCAAGCGTCGTAAGAAATTGAATGGTAAAGAAAGGATTACCTTGGGTCTTTTCATCCACCAGCTCCGCGAGCGGCTGTGCATATGCCCGCCCGCAATGCAGAGCGTCGCCAATCAATTGGTTCAGGTCCTCGCCTGAGAGAGGCCCGAGCACAATTTCATGGATGGTCGCTTCCGTTCTCCGGATCGATTCTAGTGTCAGCATCAGCGGGTGACTTCCATCCACCTCGTTGTCCCTGTAGGCCCCGATCAGGAGCAGGTTTTGGATACCCGGGTCGTGAAGAAACTGTTCGAACAGTTTGAGCGTCGCTGGATCCAACCATTGCAGATCGTCCAGGAATAGGACTAAAGGGTGTCGCTTTTGGGCGAAGAGCCCAACGAAATGCCGGAGTACTATCTCGAACCGATTCTGCGCTTCTTGAGGCGGAAGCTCGGGCACGGGAGGTTGCGGACCGATTACCAGTTCCAATTCGGGGACCAGATTCACCATCAGTTGGGCATTCGGCCGTAGCGTTGCACCGAGCGCGCTCTGCCAATAATTCACTTCCGACTCGCTTTTGATGAGAATTTGGCGCACCAGCGTTCGGAAAGCTTCAGCCAGCGTCGCATAAGGCACGTCCCGTTCATGTTGGTCGAATTTTCCAAAAATAAAGATGCCGCGCGACAAGACAGCCTTGTGCAGTTCGTGTACAACCGACGACTTACCGATCCCGGAATAGCCAGATACAAGCAGCAGTTCCGGTTTTCCGGTAGCAGCTACGCGTTCGAAGGCATCCAGTAGCTTTTGACACTCAACCGTTCGCCCATAAAGCTTCTCAGAGACCAGCAGTCGATCTGGCACGTCATGTTGCCCAATCGAGAACGGCTGGATCCAGCCGTTCGATTCCCACTCCAGCAAGCATTCCCGGAGATCGGACTCAAGCCCAGCCGAGGTCTGGTAGCGCTCCTCGGCAGTTTTGGAAAGAAGTTTCAAAACGATGGCGCAAATTGGCTCCGGGAGCCCGGATCGGCGCTCGCTGGGCCTGGGTGGCTTTCTGGCAATATGACAGTGCACCCATTCCATCGGCTCAGAGGCGGTGAACGGAAGCGTGCCGGTCAGCATCTGGTAGAAGGTGACTCCCAGCGAGTAGAGATCGCTCCGGGAATCAATGGACCGATTCATGCGCCCGGTCTGTTCGGGCGCCATGTAGGCCAGCGTGCCGCCAATCATTTCGGGAGGTTCAACGGCTTGCCTTTCACGCGCCAGACGTGAACTGATTCCGAAACCGGTGAGCCAGACTTTGTCGGTTGCAGAGTCAACCAGAATATGAGCCGGTTTGATGTCCTTGTGAACGATGCCTCGGCGATGCAGCTTGCCTAATCCCGCGGCTAGATTAATCGCTAACCGCAGGAACTGACGTAATTCGAGCGGATTCCCGCCCGCATCCGCCGCCGCGGAAGCGTTGCGCGCGGGCCCGAGCAAAGCCTCGAGGCTTGTGACCGCAGGACCCGGATCTTTGAGCAAAAGCGCGGGCCGGCCTTCGCGGCGAGCAAGACCTATGGGCAACACCGCCCAGTCGGCATCAAGCTCATCTCGTAACAAATATTCGTGCTCCAGGCGGGACCGGTTTTCCGACGGTGGTGGGTCCAGAATCGAGACCAATACCAGAACCGTCGATCCATCCTTATCCCGGTGAGCCCGGTAGAGAGCAAACTGTTGATCTGTCCGCAAGGACTCGAACGCACAGTTTGAAATCTGCATCATCTTTTTTAAGAGTTATGATATATCCAGGGTACCCGGTCGCTTCAGGAAGCGCCTGACGATACACCACAAAAAAGGAGTTTGACCATCCCTCTTCGGAGTAAGTCCGGCTCTCCCCACCCGGCTAATAGGAGCAGTAAGCAGCAAGCAGTGAGCAGTAAGCGTGCTTCGAAGATCAGCGACTTGATCCAACGCCAGATCCAGAAAGGATCCAGTTTGGATGGCGGAAACGTGAAACAAATTCAGTATGGCATTGAGAATTCTTCACTCGTGGAGCCGCAGGTTTGCGGGGATTTTTCTCAGAAAGAGAGGATGGATCAATGAGAGTGCTAACAATAATCTTAGTGGCCGTTGCTGCCGGGCTGGCTCCCACGGCATTGGCAGATCCCTACAAGGAGCTCGCCGCACAAGGGTACCGCTGGGTTAGCGTCGACGGACCATACGCCTGTCGATCAAAAGATGACCTGCGTAAGGTCACCAAGCATCGCACCGACCAGAGTGAGGTCAAAATGGTCCAGGAACTGGGAGTCTACTATCTCATCCAAGGACAAATTGTTCAGACCGACCAGGAGGACGTCGCTGCCGGGATGTCGCAGATCCACGTTCCAGGGCATGCCACGAAGGTCTGGACGATGACTCGGTTCCTTAGCCGAGAGCCCATCCGAGACGCTTCCGGCATCTTCGAAACACCGACCACGTTGAATATGATGCCAAAAGAGCAACTCGGCTTCCCGACAGCAGCGCCGGCCAAGACCGCGACGCCAAGTCCGATCCCAAAGTCTGATGTTAGTCCGGCGAAGCAGCCGGATACAAAGCCGGCCGATTAGCGCCGCGTAACTTTATAGCGGTGAGAAAGGCGGTCCATTATGAATGAAAATCGACGCAAAATACGACCTCAGGACCTCAAAGTTCCTGCGAATAAAGCCACGATTTTGAGCGTAAATGCAGACACTGCCCCGAATTCTTTCCATGTCAGTCTGCAATGGCAAGGCAACTACGATATCTCTGATTTCGATTTACAGCGTTTCGGTAAGGTTTTGCGGATTCAGGATGAAACCCCAAATAGCGGTTGGGCAATTATTGAACGGCCATATCGTGTGCCTATCGCACACAGAATACCGGGTTGGGCGACTGTTGAATCGATTGATCCATTGAAGCCTGGAGACGCTATTCCGCTGCGGCCAGATCTCGAATCGGCGCTCGGGCGATCGAGAACGAGCCCGGAAGCGGAAAAGTCGGATCCGGCTGAGTAGGACGACCAGTCTTAATCAGGCGAGGCGCAACCCGAACGGGGCTTGAACAAGATCTGCGCACTCTTTGGCAATACTGGTGTAGCCCCATCGGAACATCTAGCAAAATCTGATTTGTAAGCGCCTCGTTATGTACTCGTTCAATTCGACTTCGATAAGCAGACACGACAGTCGACAGTAATAGCTTGGTCGCCCGCGATGTATAGTTCATCGTTCAGCTCGGCGCTCAAAAGGACCAAGTTCCCGAGATTTAAACCGTATGAGTGACTTCGTGAAATTTTCAACTGAAGACACAGTCGGAATTATCACAATCGATAACCCACCTGTGAACGTACTTAGCAGCGATGTATGCGAGCAGATTGAGCGCTGCCTGGATACGATAGCATCCAACGCAGCGATCGAAGCTGCTGTCCTCATCGGTGCAGGCCGAAGCTTTGTGGCCGGCGCTGATATCAACGAATTAGCAAACGCAAGTGGAGCCGGTCGGACGCTTGTACCTAAGCTAGGCCACTTACTCGGCAAGCTGGAGACCCTGAATAAACCCGCTATCGCCGCTCTGCATGGATCGGCTTTAGGCGGTGGGCTGGAGCTAGCTATGGCGGCTCACTATCGGGTGGCGGCCCCTGGTACGAAGCTGGGACAGCCCGAAGTAAACCTCGGACTGATCCCGGGCGGACAAGGAACACAGCGTCTTCCGCGCTTGGTGGGGCTCGCCAAAGCTGTAGAGATGTGCATCTCGGGTGCGCCGATAGATTCAGGTGAAGCCAAGGACCTCGGATTGATCGACCAAATTATCGACGGAGATCTGTTGGCTGGATCCATCGCTTTTGCGAAGAAGATGTCCGCACAAAACGGCGCGCATCCGAAAGTAAGTGAGCTTAGCACGAAACTAGGTACGCCCAGCGAGAACGCGGTAATTCTCGACGCCGGCCGCAAGCAAGCCGTCAAACTGCGCCGGAAGATGTTTGCACCCTTAGCGGCTTTGGAAGCCTTGGAGGCAGCTACAGTGCTGCCCTTCGAGGAAGGATGTAAGAAAGAGGGGGAACTGTTCCGGCAGTGTCTTGCTTCTTCACAGTCGAAGGCCCTCATTCACGCTTTTTTCGGCGAGCGCGAAGTAGCGAAGGTCCCCGACGTCCGGAGCGATACTCCGGCGTTGCCTATCAAAAAAGTTGGGGTCGTAGGCGCTGGCACCATGGGGAGTGGAATTGCCATGGCGTTTGCCAACTCCGCTCTTCCAGTGCTGCTAAAGGAAGTTGATCCAATTGCCCTAGAGCGCGGGATGACTAGAATCCGCACGAATTACGAAAATTCGGTAAAACGTGGGCGCATCACCGCCGAGGAAATGGCTCAACGCCTCGCTTTGATTCAGCCGCGGTCGGATTACGAGGATTTCAACGATCTGGATCTCATAGTCGAAGCGGTCTTCGAGAGTCTCGATGTGAAGAAACAGATTTTCGCTGAGCTAGACAAAATAGCCAAACCAGAGTGTGTATTCGCCACTAACACCTCCGTTCTTGATATCGATACGATCGCGCAGTCGGCCTCTCGCCCCGAGATGGTTGTTGGACTGCATTTCTTTAACCCTGCGAACGTCATGCGTCTGCTCGAGATTGTTCGGGGCAAGCGAACCAGCAAAACAGTGCTTGCCACCGCGCTTTCATTGGCGAAGTCACTGCACAAGGTAGGGGTTGTCGTCGGCAACTGTTTCGGCTTCGTGGGAAACCGGATGCTCTTGCCCTATATACGCGAAGCGATTTTCCTGGTGCAGGAAGGCACCACACCAGAACGGGTGGACCGCGTCCTTTATGATTGGGGCATGGCAATGGGGATCTTTGCCGTATGCGACGTAATCGGCATCGAGGTGTTAATCCATATCTTCGAGCAAGACAAAACGTCGGACAAACCCAGTCACCGAGTTCCAGGCATTTTGGAGAAACTCTACCAGTCGGGGAGGTTGGGACAGAAAACGGGAGCGGGCTGGTACCGCTATAAACAGGATCACAAGCCCGTTCCTGATTCTGAGATCCTTGCATGGATCGAGAGTTCAGCTAAAGAGAGCGGCCTTCAGCGGCGTGATATCAGTGACGAAGAGATTCTGGACCGTTGTACTCACGCCTTGATCAATGAGGGCGCCAGAATTCTTGAAGAAGGGTACGCATTGCGCTCAGTCGACATCGATATCGTCTATTTGACCGGTTACGGGTTTCCGGCATATCGGGGAGGACCGATGTTTTATGCCGATACGCTTGGCCTTGCTAACGTATATGCGCGCGTGCTTGAATTCCAAAAAATGCACGGCAGTCGCTGGGAACCCGCTCCCCGCTTGCGCCAATTGGCGGAGGAAGGGAGAACCTTTTCCAGTTAAGAACGGACAAGAGAACACCAAAGAAAAACAAACCGCGAATGCACACGAATAAGAACCGCGAATAAACACGAAGAAAAACAATTACAAATCCCAAACTCTGCTTATCGCTAATTCTTCGCGTCCATTCGTGGTCCCCATTCGCGTCCATTCGCGGTTGTTTTCTGTGCTGGAGCTAATCGGTAAGAACCAAGCGCTCCCATTGCAGTTTGGCGTAGCGAAAATTTAGAATCACTCCGACCGGCAAGCCTGTGATCCTGAGGTAGTTTATCATTTGACCTCTCTCATGATCGGAGATTGCATCAATAACTTTTGTATCCACGATAATCTCACCAAAGACGATCAGATCCGGGACGTACTCGCCCACCTTGACCTCTTTATAATTGATATTGAATCGGGATTGCTGCTGACAAGGGATGTTGCGCAAACCAAACTCAACAACCAAAGCTTTCTCGTACGGTTTCTCGTGTATTCCGTGCCCGAGCGCTCGAAGAACCTCTATCGCTGTGCCTACGATGGCATAGACCTCTCTTTTGAGGATGATCTTGATTCCGTTCACGGGGCGCAACGGAATACTCATAACATAAAATGCAAACGTAGCAAGCTTGTCGTCCGCTAGGATTTTTTAACCGCGAATGGACACCAATAAGGACCGCGAATGGACGCGAAGAAAAAACAAATAGAAAACGGGAACGCTGCCTATTGCACTCTTCGTGTTCATTCGTGGCCTGATTCGTGCGTTTCGCGGTTGTTTTTCCTGTTCGTGTCGATTCGTGGTCCCATTCGCGTCCATTCGCGGTTGTTTTTCCTATTTGGGTGCGGCTCCGCGGTGTGAATCGTTTTCATCGAGTCGCCACGGCAGGTGACAATTCGTTAATCGCAGCGCTGACCAGCTTTACTGTATGTCGAGCGATCATGAGGTCTTCGTCTGTGGGGATAACCCATGCGGAGACACGGCTGCCAGCCCTAGTAATGCAGGGTTGTCCGGCGGTATTAGCAGAGCCATCCAACTCGATGCCAAGCCAAGCTGCATTCCTACAGACCAGTTCACGAACCGCAGCGGAGTGTTCCCCGATCCCACCGGTGAATACCAACGCGTCCAATCCGCCGAGCGCCGCAACTAAAGAGCCTAGCTCTCGCCCGATACGGTAAACGAATAGGTCGATGGCTTCCGCCGCGTGTGAATCCTTGCTCGCCGACAATTTACGCATATCGCCACTTATGCCGGAGACGCCCAACAGACCCGAGCGGTTATACAGCAGATCCATCACATCCGAGGCATCCATTCCTTTTTCGACTATAAGATAAAGCAC
>JAFAIO010000197.1 GCA_019236675.1 Verrucomicrobiota bacterium | reverse complement strand
CCAAATAATTAGTCAGGCGCGCCGTAGCGAAGCGAAGGCGGCTGGTCACGTTTTACGTTATCATTGCTATAAAGATTTGGCTCCTTCGGAGCCGGCCACGATATCAGCTGCATCAACCGTAGACCGAATCGCTTTTTCGACAGTTTGCTAGGCGGCCTCAGCGATCATCCACCCGTTTGTGACGCGCCCAGGCTTGTGTTATTTTTTGAGCGAGATGATTGCAACGTCGGGTTTGAGGGTATTACAGCTCTCGATTCTTACGGCCGCCAATTTAGGGCGGCCAGTTCTCTAATTTCTCGGAGAGCTTCCTAATGGAACCGCATTCTGTGGCGAATTTGAGTTCTAAATCTTCCGACAAACGGAGGAGGGCGACGCTGTCATCGCGAAGCGTTTTCAGCCGAGTCTGTAATGGATTTTTGACGGCTTTTGAACAGGTGACGCGTGCTGGGCGCCGGCCGAACGTAGGCGCCCTGCTTTCGATCGCCGAACGGCAGACCGGGTTAAACGACTTTGGCGACCACCGGTTTTTGGAGCCGATGGCATTTCTGTTCGAGTCAATCGAACGGGAAGCTAAGCTGAACGCCCTCGGAAGATTTGTTTTCGTTGAACATGTTGTCCAGCTCTTGCGCAACCGGCTTTACCTTGAGCTCGATTGGAAGCTCGATCCTACGATTACTCTCCGGAAAATCCCGAAGCCGATATTTATCACCGGGTTGCCGCGAACAGGCACGACCTTATTACACAGCTTGCTCGCCCAGGACACGGACATCTTTGCCGCCCCGCTTACGTGGGAAGTCATCTATCCCTCGGCCGCTCAAGGTGACGAGCATCGACGCATGCGCCGGACGGAGAGCCAATTGAAATGGTTCGAGTTGTTGGTGCCTGGAATTAAGACAATCCATCCAATCGCAGCCGAGCTCCCGCAGGAATGCGTCGCGATCATGAGCCACTGCTTTATGAGTGAGGAGTTCGACACGATGTTCGACTTGCCCGGGTACGAGTCTTGGGTGGAAGAACAAGATCAAAGCGAAATCTACGCGTTCCATAAGCGTTTTCTCCAACACCTGCGTCCGCGAGCCCCAGAGCGCCGGTTCGTGTTAAAAGCGCCCGCTCATCTGCGTTCGGTTGAAGCGATACTAGAGGTGTACCCGGATGCTCATATCATTCAAACCCATCGTCATCCGGCCCAAGTGGTTCCTTCGCTGTCTAGCCTGATCGTCACGTTGAAAGGTGCGTTCAGTTACAATATCAACCCGGTCGAAGTCGGACCTAGCGCTGTCGACTACTGCGTCAGGAACCTCCGAAAATTTTTCTCCAGCGTGGACCGTCTCGCGGCAAATCTTTACACCGACGTCGCTTATCTTGACCTGGTAAGGAACCCGATGGCGGTGGTGCGCCGGATTTACGCGAGACTTGGTGAGCATTTGTCCCCGGAAGCCGCGGCCAAGATGGAACGGTTCTTAGCGGAAAATCCCCAAGGAAAATGGGGCCGCCATGCTTATTCGTTGGCCGACTTTGGACTAGGATCCGAGGCGATCGACGAACAGTTCCGTTTCTACACCGAACGCTTTGACATGGACACCCGCGGCCGGGTAACCAGTAATCAGTAATCAGTAATCAGTAATCAGTAATCAGTGGATCAGTAATCAGTAACTAGTGGTGGGGCGAAGGGGCGATGTACCGCGGGACACACGATGGGCGCCGCGAACCTATGGGATTTATGAGACTAATGCGAATTGACTCATAGGTCCCCTTGTCCAATAGGTCCCATTTTCGGTCTGTCCACTACAAGCGCGCCCACTCGCCGTATCGCCCATTCGCCCCATCGCCGTTTCGCCTCTCACTACTGATTACTGATTACTTCCTCGACGCTCCTGCGCTTGCGTTACCTTATCCCTCGTCCGAAGCTACCCCAACAGCGGTAACCGGGAATAAATTTGGAGCCTGGATCCTCTTGTAGGTAGGTCATGATCCGTCAGCTCTGCCTCTTCACCGGCATCGCATTTTTATTAGGTCCCGGACTGGTCTGGGGCCAGTCCACGAATCATCCCAAAGATATGTCAAACCTTTCTGACGAAGAACTCAAAAATAAGCTAACGCCCGAGCAGTATTACGTAACGCGGCAGGCGGGAACCGAGCCTCCGTTTAACAATGCCTATTGGAATAATCACGCCGAAGGTATCTACGTCGACGTGATTTCCGGGGCGCCTTTGTTTAGTTCAAAAGACAAGTTCGACTCTGGCACAGGTTGGCCCAGCTTTACTAAGCCCATCGATCAGCAAGCGGTGGTTTCCAAACAAGACAGGTCCCATGGAATGATCCGCGACGAAGTGGTTGGAGCCCAGAGTAACGCCCACCTGGGACACGTCTTCGACGACGGACCAAACCCGACCGGACTACGCTACTGCATGAATTCCGCTTCTTTGCGCTTCATCCCCGTCGATAAACTCGAGGAAGAAGGTTACGGCCAATATCTGGCGCTCTTTAAGAAACCGGGTGAAGGAAAATAGGGGTGAGGGTTCACGGTTCCTGGTTTGCCGTCAACGCCCGTTGAACGGCGAACAACCTAGGTCCCATGTGTCCCCTAAATCTCATCGGTCCATGATCTATCGCAGTCGCCGGCCGTGAACCACAAACCGCTAATGCCAACCCTCAACCCGTAAACCCATGCGCCCATTAAACATCTTCGCTGCTTGTTTTCTTAGCAGCGTGATACCACTATTCGTTAATATGAGTGACGCTCAAAATGTGACCCGGACCGAAACCGCAGTTTTTGGTGGCGGGTGTTTTTGGTGTCTTGATGCTCAATTCAAGCTGGTGCCCGGCGTAACAAAAGTCACGTCTGGGTATGCTGGCGGACACACCGAAAACCCTTCCTATGAACAGGTTTGCTCAGATCGAACCGGGCACGCCGAGGTGATCCAGGTGGAATTTGATCCTTCGAAGGTTAGCTACGAAGAACTGCTCCGTAAGTTCTTTTATGCGCATGATCCAACCACCCTCAATCGCCAGGGTGCGGACATCGGGACTCAATATCGTTCCATCGTTCTGTATTTGAACGACGAGCAGAAGCAGACGGCCGAAAGGGTTAAAGCCGCCGCTCAGCACGATTGGTCCGACCCGATTGTAACCGAGATTGTGCCATTAAAACATTTCTATCCTGCCGAAGACTATCACCAGGACTATTTAGCCAAGAACCCGACCCAAGGATATTGCCAGCTGGTGGTCGCCCCCAAGGTCAGAAAGTTTCAGCACCATCTAGCGGCGGAAAAGGCCCAGGTCGGGAACTAGGGCGGTGGGCGGTTGCAGGGGAGGAAAGGAATCGCCGCAGGTCCCTTAGGCCATTGAGAGGCGGCCAGCACCCTCTGGAGGGGAGCCGCTTTTACCCGAACCCCGTTTGCACCCACATTCCTGACCCCCGCGTTTGCCAGATGGGCCTGTGTTTGCAGGCGGCTCGCGCTGACCTCCCCTGACGCTGTTACCACCCACCGCGATTCTCCTGTCTCCACGCATTTCAGCGCGACCAGGCGAAACAAACCACGCCCCGTGGCCGTTCGCGGGAGCCGCCTGCAACTCTTACCGCAGGGTGGCACCACGGTCTTTCCTGCGAAGATATCAGGGGTTGACCAACGATCTAAAGCGGCTCCCCAAAACCTCTTTCGAACTCTTTTTTCCTTTGCGTTTTTTACGCTTTTTTGCGGCTATTCCATCTGCGCAATGATGACCAAGCAATGGGTATTGAGTCTGACTTTAGCCGGCGGGTTTTTGTTATCATCATGGCCCGCATCCGCCAAGGAAGAGCCCACTATCACCTCTGGGCGCCAGGTGCTCCCAACCGGGCAGAGCATTTCACCGCTCAGTGCTCCCGGAGCGAAAATCGTAGACCTGAATCCCGGTTTGACAGATTTACCGGATTTTGTCGCCGGAGGCGGTATTACCACTCTGCTCAGTCCCGACCAGAAAACCCTTCTGGCGCTGACCAGCGGACATAATCTTATAAATGTCGCGACTGGAGACAAAAAGTCGCTAGAAACGGATCAGTACGTTTTTGTGTTCGATGTCTCCGGCGATCAACCCCAACAAAAACAGGTTATTCGGGTCCCGAACACTTTCGCGGGGATTGCTTTCGATCCGTCCGGTCAGAAATTCTACCTGGGCGGAGGTATGGACGATGACATCCATGTCTATTTGCTGAAGGACGGCTCCTGGCAGGAAGAAGTGTCGCCCATCTCCTTGGATCACAACGGGGGCAACGGGCTGCGCCGCAAAGAAACTCTTTCCGTTACAGCCGGTTTAGCGATAACCGCGGATGGTCAGACTTTAGTAGTCGCTAACATCCAAAACGATTCGGTATCCATCGTTGATCTTTCGGCGGAGATGGTGAGACAAGAGTTGGATCTCCGGCCCGGGAAGATTGATTCTCGTCACCAGGGAGAAGCGGGTGGCGAATACCCATTCTGGGTAACCATCAAGGGAAGCGAGATGGCCTATGTATCGAGCGTACGCGATCGCGAAGTCGTAGTGGTGAGTCTAAAGCCACCGGTCGATGTCTTGTCCGACGACTTGTCCGACGAAGCTCGCGGCAATGGCCCATCGACAAAGAGCTCAGCGCAGCCTGAAGCTTCCGCGCAGCCTGCCGCCGTGGTGTTGGCGCGGATAAAAGTGACCGGTAATCCCAACCGCATGCTGCTCGACCGCGCCGGCCATCACTTGTTTGTGGCCGAAGAT
>JAFAIO010000028.1 GCA_019236675.1 Verrucomicrobiota bacterium | reverse complement strand
CTAACTGTTGCCCCGACTTTGGGCTGATAGGGGCGCGCCGATTCGAGCTCAAAAGTTGCACGCCGGCTAAGTGACCTAGGGGTTGGCGCTGGTTGCCGCTCACCGAATCCAATGCGTACTGGAACTCGTGCCTTTGAATCTGCATTCCCCGTTGGCGCGCCTGCTCGAGTTGGTCAAATACTTGGCGCGCCTTATTGATATTGTCGCGCTCACCTTCCAAACGGAGCCAGCCGTCCCGGGTGGTAACTTTGACACCCAGCTTTTCTTCCAGCGTTTGTAATAGTTTCAGATCGTTCGCGTACAGATTCTGCAGCGCTCGCCCATTTTCAAACTGAAGCGTCTCAGATTCTACCATGCAGAAACCAAGTCACCGTTTAGCTGAAGGGGGTCATCATGGAAAGCTGGGAAAACTGGGTGCTTGATAAATAAAAGGCAAGTGTCAAGCTGGTTCGCGGGCAACTATCGTCTCCTGCAAAAGACTCGCAAGTTTATTTGTATCCGTAAACCATGGCCCAGTGGGTCCGCTCGGCGGGCGAACTCAAAATCTCGACGATGACGTAGTAAGTACCGGTGGCAGGAGCGACTAGGTGAGCGCCGGCGAACCGTCCGTGCTGCCAAGAATCAGTCTCCACCAACCTTCCACGGCTGTCGTAGACGTGGATCGAGATCTTAGCCGACTCATTGTCGGTTCCAGTACAGAACCAGTAGTCGTTCCCTTTAAACAGAGTATGGGTGATCGCTTGCTCCTGTTTCACTCCGAGGTCGCCGCCCCATTGGTCATCCCGAACGAGATAGCCTTGTTTCACGTACGGGCTAATAGCTTCCATAGCCCGCGCGATAGCATCATCCACGGATGCTGAGCTTTTCCCGGCTAATACCAGCAAACTGACTGCAATGATCAATCGTCTCACAAATCGCGCCTTAAGCATTCGAATTGATCGCCTTAACCATGTCGCTGGTTATCTCGTGAATCCTCTTAATGGAGGCAGGCGTAATCTTCTGGCTTATCAAAGGCGAGATCTCGTTAAGACTCCTTTGGATCTTGCCGACTAGTTGATTGTTACGAAGGCGCGGCGGCATCCCGGCTAAGCGCTCCTGAAAATATTTCAATAGGTCCGGTTGATTCAGGAGATCGGCGCCATCGGGAGAATAGCTTTTGCCGACGATGGATGTAAGGACTTCGGTACCTCTTAGCCATCCTCCCAGGCTTACCAAATGGGCCAGCTGGTCGTCGCGAAGCTGGATCATGGCACTTTTCACATCGCTGAGCGCTCCGTCCAACTCGCGGCGCACGCCGATCCAATCGCCGTCATCGGCATTCGTTACGATCGCGTTAGTCCGGCTCAGCACCGTTTTCTCAACACCAATTGCACGAGCCAACTCCAAGACATCCCGCCCGATCGCCTTGACTCGCTCCTTATCAGCCGCCTCAACCGCCACAAAACCTTCAGCCACCACCGAGCCCAAGAGAAGAGCGATCTGCGCTCGCGCTCCTCGACTGCTGATATTGGGAGATCGCATTTCACCCCTCCAGTCTGGCGTACCGAGCTTATCCAAGACGTTGAACACTTCGCTCGGCAACGGAACCACCACATCGTCCAGTTTCGTCGCTGGAAATCGGTTGAGATCGATCTGCCTGGGAGGAGCATCCGCAGCTAAAAAATGAGAGAGGGCAATGAGTGTAACCGCCACGAAAGATATTTGGGTTCTTGTCTTCATTCTCATAAGCATCGCCGGATCGGGACATTTAAAGGTCCCGCAAACGGCTTGACTCCGCGCTAGCGTGCATTCCCTGGCACACCGCGCCAAGCCTAAAACAAAATAAGATTTGGGCAAACGGGATTGGACCAGGTCTGCAAAAATCCACGAAGAGCCTCGCGCAGAGGCCGCAAAGGACGCAGAGGTAAACGGAATGGCACCGAAGACGCAAGATCCCAAATGTTTGTGGGCCAGATTACGCGGTGCGCATGCCTAGCTCCGTAGGAGCGACATCCTTATGGACGCAAAGAACGCGGCGAGCTCCGTAGGAGCGACATCTAATTGAAACGTTGGTCAGCTGCATGTCCGCGCCCTTTGATGCCGCTCCTAACAGAGCTAACGACGTGCAAATTGGCGTTGCTATAAAGCTTTCGCTCCTACGGAGCTGTCTCTCCGTGTCCTTTGCGTCCTCTGCGTGAGGCTCTTTGTCTTTCGCGTGGCTGCCTCCTCGCGGGGCTTGCTTTTTTCGAAAAGATCCTCTCTTCTACCTCCGCGTCCGCTGCGACCTCTACGCGAGGCCCGTATCTTCGTGTGGTTGCGGCTCCGCCGCCGACCTCATCTATGCAAACCGAGAGATTTGATCAAATTGCCGCTGAATTCCCGAAAAAGCGGTTACTGGTGATTGGGGATGTTATGCTGGACGGGTATGTCTGGGGCCGAGTCTCCCGGATCTCCCCCGAAGCGCCGGTACCGGTTTTGGAGGTAGTGCGTGAATCGTTCTTCCCGGGCGGCGCAGCGAACGTCGCCCGAAATGTCCGTGAATGCGGAGCCGAAGTCTTTATCATGGGCCTAGTCGGCAAAGACTCACCGGCCGAACGACTCCGGTCCATTCTAGAAACGGGCGGCATTCGACTGGACACTCTAGCCGTGGAGTCGGACTTTCAGACCATCCTTAAGACTCGGATCATTGCCCGCCAACAGCAGGTAGTTCGCGTCGATCACGAACGGCCGCACACCGTCTCACCGGACAGCGTAGAAAGGTGTGTCGCACAGATCACGGAAATGCTGCCTGAGCTAGACGGCATTATCTTCGAAGACTACGGCAAGGGGTTCGTCGTTCAATCCTTCGTGGAGCAAGTCACACGCCTGGCTCGAGCCGCTGGGAAGGTGATTACGGCGGATCCCAATCCACGGAATTCAATCGAGTGGAAACATTTGACTGCGGTCAAACCGAACCGAAGCGAAGCGTTTGCCGCGGCAAATGTTCCTTGGCAAGAACCGGAGACTGACCCCGAGAAAGACCGTAATCTCCTCGAAATCGGCAAGCGGCTGTTGCAGCGATGGGAGCCAGATCAGCTTTTAATTACGCTAGGGGAGCAAGGAATGATGCTCTTCGCCAAGGGTGAAGAACCGCATCACATTCCACCGCAGGCACGAGAAGTCTATGATTTGTCAGGTGCTGGAGACACCGCCATCGCGCTTTTTACCTTGGCGTTGGTCTGCGGAGCAACCCCACTGGAGGCTGCGGAGCTCTCCAACCACGCCAGCGGAGTGGTCGTAGCCAAGTTAGGAACGGCAACAGTGACCCCCGCAGAGCTCCGCGAAAGTCTTAGTTTCTCTCTCCTGCGTTGAAATCGGAGCGATTCAAAGCAGTTTTTTTGGATCGGGATGGAACCCTGATGGCGGATCCAGGCTATCCCTCCAAACCGGAACAAGTGCGGCTGCTTGCCGGCGTAAAAGAAGGCTTGGTTTCATTGCGATCCGCCAGCTTTAAACTCGTGATTGTCACGAACCAGAGCGGCATTGGGCGTGGCTTTTTCACCGAGACCGATTTTTGGGCTGTGCAAGCCAGACTCGGAGCATTGCTCGGCGAGGACCTGCTTGGCGCCACCTATTTTTGCCCGGACCATCCGGAGAATGCATCCGATCGCCGGAAGCCGGCTCCGGGCATGTTGTTCGAAGCCGCGCGTGATTTGGATGTCAGCCTCGGAGATAGTTTTATGATCGGAGACAAGGAGTCCGACATCGAGGCGGGATTAAACGCCGGTGTGAAGGCTTGCGTCTGGATCACCGAGGTGAACAACGAGAGGTTCGCGGATCGGCAGAACGTGAGGGTTGCACGGGATTTTAAGACGGCGGTTGAGTTGATTTTGGCGAGCAGCCGAACCGAAGGCTGAGCCCCGGGCACCGTCAAATTTGTCCCGAAGGGACTGAGTGAAAGATAGGGGTAGGGACGACTGTATTAAAGTCGCCCCTCCCTCCGAACCGGACAGGCGGTTTTCCCGCA
>JAFAIO010000464.1 GCA_019236675.1 Verrucomicrobiota bacterium | reverse complement strand
AAGCTGAAACTTGATCAACCGCCGAAGACGGCCAGCCAGTAGTCAATGGCACGTGATAGGTGACTAGTTTTTGTTAGTTTGAAAGCGCTGGCCCCGTAATGTTTTTGGGGGAGGAGGCCGGCGCTTTCCTCAGGCAAGTAAAGGATTACGTTGATGAGTACGACTCTGAGTTCAACCCAAACTCACTCCGCGGCACCACCTTCCGACAAGGGCTCCGCTTCGCCGGAGAGCCTGGCGCATGCTCGGCGAAGACGGTTTCGGCCCTATCTCGTGTTGGCTCCCGCGTTGCTCCTGACCATCGGGATTTTCATTCCTTTTATCGCGGCAATTTGCCTCTCCTTTACTGATTACAGCCTCAATAGCAGCGACGTTTCGTTCATCGGGTTTGACAATTATGTGTCCATGTTGCAGAGCCCGGACTTTTGGCACTCGCTGTGGATCACGATGGAGTACGCGTTCCTCTGTACGATCGTCGAGATGCTGTTGGGCGTCGGCGTGGCTTTGCTATTGAACGACGAGAACGTCGTTGCCCGGTTTCTCCGGATCGTTTTGATCTTCCCTTTAATGATCGCTCCGGTCATCGGCACGCTCATTTGGAAGCTCATCACGAATCCATCGGTCGGCATTCTAGTGGGCCCGATGCGGATGATCGGGTTGGGCGATTTCAAGTGGGCAGCCTCACCGGATACCGCGATGTTTTCCTTAGTTGTGGTGGACGCCTGGGTCTACACGCCGTTTGTAATTATTCTCGTTCTGGCCGGGTTGCGATCGCTGCCGAAGTCGCCATATGAAGCTGCCCTGATCGACGGCGGGTCACCATGGTTTGTGTTCAAGAACCTGACCCTGCCGATGCTCACGCCGGTGCTTCTGATCACCCTGGTCTTTCGCCTGATGCTCTCTTTGCAAGAATTCAGCATCATCTTTGCATTAACCGAAGGTGGCCCCGGGGATGCGACCATGAGCTTATCTCTACAGGCCTATAACCGAGCATTCCCGTTCTATGGTCTGGCCGAAGCGATTCCCATGATGTTGTTTCTTTGGGCGCTGGTCTATCTGGTCAGTTTTATTCTGATCGGATTCTGGAGACGAGCCCAACAACGTGCGGCCGGAGTCGCTTAGAAAGAAGGTTTCCAGGATGACCCATTCTCGCTCGCCACTCGCAAAGATCGGCAAGGGACTACAAATCCTTCTACTTCTGGCTTACGCCGTCTTCGCACTCTTTCCGCTGCTGTGGATGTTCATCATGTCCATCAAGCCGGACAGCCAGATGTTGACCACCACATTCATTTTCACGCCCACGCTGGAGAACTACGCTACGGTTCTGCATTCCGATTACATGCAGTTTTTCCTTAACAACTTGATCGTTAGCGTAGCAGCAGTCCTGCTTTCTTTAGTGGTCGGTGTTCCAGCCGCTTATGCTTTAGCCCGGTTCCAATTCAAAGGGAAAGAAGACATCGCGTTCACCATCCTTTCTTTCCGTTTCGCACCCGAAATCCTCGTCATTCTTCCTCTTTACCTGATCTATCAGCGGCTAGGATTGTACGACACCTATTTTGGGCTGATCTGGGTTTACCAGCTCATCACTCTGCCACTCTTGATCTGGATCTTGCGCGGGTTTTTTGAGGATATTTCGCCGGATATCGAAGCGGCAGCTCAACTCGACGGCTACAGTTGGTGGCAGGTTTTCTTACGCGTGCTCCTGCCCTTAGTTAAGCCGGGCCTGGTTGCAGCCGGTCTGCTCTGTTTCATTTTCGCCTGGAACTCATTTACATTCCCGCTGTTACTATCGAATAACGTTCAAACCTCGACGGTTATCGCACTGCGCTACCTTGCTTCTGATACCGTTCACTACGGGCAGGTAGCAGCAGCCGCCGCGATTTCGGCATTACCGGAGGTTATCCTGGCATTGTTGATCCAAAAACATCTGGTCCGCGGCCTCTCTTTCGGCGCAGTGAAAGGCTAGAAACTTTAGGGCTCAACCTATGGCAAGCATCCAGTTAAGCGGACTAACCAAGTTTTACGGTAAACGGCGTGGCGTAGAAGACGTTTCGTTAGAGGTCGGAGACCAAGAATTTTTGACGGTTTTTGGTCCGGCAGGCGCTGGCAAAACCACGACGCTGAATCTGATCGCCGGCATCGTTACACCGGACCGGGGGTCGATCCGGATCGGGCAGAAAACCGTTGATGCGCTGGAACCGGCCGACCGCAACGTGGCGATGGTATTCGAAAGTTACGCCCTGTATCCGCAATTCACAGTTTATCAGAACATGGCCTTCCCGTTGCGAAGCCCGAAGCATCGTCTGCCCGCGACCGAAGTGGAGCAACGGGTGCGTCACTTCGCCACCATGCTGAAGATCGACCATTTATTGGACCGGCAGATCCAAGCCTTGAGTAATGGACAGAGGCAACGAACGGCGCTTGGCCGGGCACTGGTGCGCCGGCCTGATGTCTTCCTCATGGATGAACCTTTGAGCCATCTGGATGCGAAGTTAAGGCATTCAATGCGGGCGGAGCTCAAAGAGATGCGCAGCCAATTAGGTACCACCACGATCTACGTCACTCATGACTATCTGGAAGCGATGAGCCTGGGCGACCGCGTCGCCATAATCAACCAGGGCAGGATTCTGCAGGTCGGTACGCCGGAAGAAGTTTATTTCCGGCCGGCAACAGTCGAAGTAGCCCAGCTTTTTGGCGATCCTGAGATCAATCTGATCGAAGCAAAAATTCGCAATCGACAGTCGACATCGGTCCGGGTCCAAGCCTTAGGTGAAGAGTGGAGTTTCCCGATTACCCCAGAGATCGGCTCCGCGTTGGACAAACTAACCGGTGATAACGTCCGGCTCGGCTTTCGTCCCGCCGATGTTACGGTAGGCGCTAATGGCAACTCAAGTTTGCACGGTGTGGTCTACAGCTTCGAGCCGTTGGGCACCAAGTCGGTTTTAACCATCGAATCCGTGGCCGGCCAACGCGTCCGTGCCTTAGTAGACGGCCACAGAACCTTTCAAGTAGACCGCAGGATTGAGTTCAGCGTTGCCTCGTCTTCCCTAATTTTCTTCGATCCCGAGAGCACGCGTTATCTCATCCGTTCGATACGAACCGAAGGAGACGATTAGCCATGGCGGAACTAGTCTTAAAGACGCTAACGAAGGTTTACACGCAGGCGCAGTCACCCGCGGTCGATCAATTAAACCTCGCGGTTCGCGATGGCGAATTTATCGCGCTCTTGGGACCGTCCGGTTGCGGAAAATCTACCACTCTGCGAATGGTGGCCGGGCTGGAATCGGTGACTGCCGGGGAAATTCGTATCGGGAAAAAGGTCGTGAACAAGCTGCACCCGAAAGATCGCGGTGTTGGTTTAGCGTTCGAGAATTACGCGCTCTATCCGCCCCTGAAAGTGCGGGACAACCTGGCCTTTAACCTTCGAGCACACGGGCTAGGTGCCAAAGAGATCAATCGGCGGGTGGAGGAAATCGCTTGCACGCTTCAGATTCAGGAGTTGCTCGATCTGAAACCTGCAGCCTTAAGCAGCGGTCAAAAACAACGAGTGAATATGGCCAGAGCTATGGTGCGCCGGCCATCAGTGCTCCTGCTTGATGAACCGCTCAGCCACCTCGACGCCCGGCTCCGAGTCGAGCTCCGGACCGAGATCAAACGATTACACGCAGAGCAACGGTTCACGACTATCATCGTGACCCATGACCAGTTGGAGGCGATGGCGCTCGCCGATCGCATTGCGGTAATGAACGAAGGAAAGTTACAGCAATTCGATACTCCGCTGGAGGTCTTCAATCATCCAGCTAACGAATTCGTGGCTGGTTTTTTGGGCGAGCCGCCCATGAACATCTTTCGCGCCGTTGTGGCCGATTCCGGCAGGCTCGTCATTCCGGATACCGACTTTGCTCTCCCAATCACGCCGGGCGTAAAAAAGCTAATTGATTCGCGAAAAGAATTGAAGCTCGGCATCCGACCATGGGGTATTCGGGTAAGCCAAACCCAAACGGACGGCTCGGTCCCGGGTAAGGTCGCGGTAGTCGAAGATCTAGGAGACGAAACCCGCGTCGGTGTCCGTTACGGCGAGGTTCTGATCATGTCGAGCATACCCGTCACGCGCCGTTATCGACCGGGCTTGCAAGTCTTTCTCCGTTTCAACGAAGAAGATCTAAACCTTTTCGATTCGATAACCGGAGAGCGGCTTTCGGACGGTGGCTACGAGGCAAATCAGACAGCTCCTGAAACCGCCGGCAAAAATGAAATCCAAGCACCAGTGTCACGGTAAGGAATCTTCTGTTGGAAGTAACCTGGTAGCGGCGACTAGCCTGTCCGACATAGCCGTTCCCAACCCGCTACATCGGCGAGTTGGCTCTAGGCGATGTCGCATCCACCGGAAGTTCGTCGTGTCATTCGCGGGATATCCTAACCGAAGTGACAAGCGTGATCCGGCTCAACGCGCAGTCGCCATCCCAGCGCTCGGATGGCGACTGCGGGTTGAGTCCTTTCCAATCGGTCCCTTCGCGAGCAGTTTGTTTTCTGAGGACATCACCGGCCTTAATGGACAGTCGCCTCTAGCGGCGAACAGCCGACACGTCAGGGACTTTTCCCTCAAAAGCCTAACGTTGAACACCCGACCCTTTCGTTTCCCCTAAACAACAAAACGGAGATTTGTTTATGAACCCCCAAACACTAGAAGTACCAACCCCTGCTCCCCGCACTGGCGGGGTGACACAGGAACTACCTAAAACCATGCGTGCGGTGGTCGCTTATGCACCCGGTGATTATCGCTTGGAAACTGTCCCGGTGCCGCGTGCAGGCGCCGACGATATCATTGTAAAAGTTGAAGCCTGTGGAATCTGCGCGGGCGACATCAAGTCCTATGTGGGCGCCGAATCCTTCTGGGGCGGAAACGGCCAGCCGAAGTACATCAAGGCACCGATGATACCGGGGCACGAGTTCATCGGGCACGTGGTCGAACTCGGTGAGAAGGTCGAAAAACAAGGGAAATTTAAGCCCGGCGATCGGGTTATTTCCGAACAGATCGTTCCTTGCTGGGAATGCCGGTTCTGTAAGTCAGGCCAGTATTGGATGTGCGAAAAGCACGACGTGTATGGATTCCAAAACAATGTAAACGGCGGTTTCGCCGAGTACATGCGTTACCCGAAAGAATCTATTAACCATCAGGTGCCTCAGGATCTACCCCTTGAGAAAGCCATCTTGGTCGAACCGTTTGCATGCTCCGCCTGGTGTGTGAAACGGGCCGATATCCAGCTCGACGATGTAGTGGTACTCGCAGGCGCCGGCACGCTGGGTCTCGGAATGGTAGGCTGCGCCCGGCTGCGCAATCCGAAGAAACTGATCGTTCTCGACACCAAACCGGAGCGGCTGGAGCTAGCCAAAAAATTCGGCGCTGATCTAGTCTTTAATCCGCTTAAAGACGATGTCGTGAAGATCGTTAAAGACATGACCGACGGATACGGCTGTGACATTTACATTGAAGCGACCGGACATCCGGATGCCGTGGTACAAGGGTTGCAGATGATCCGGAAATTGGGCCGGTTCGTCGAGTTTAGTGTGTTCTCACACGATGTGTCTGTCGATTGGAGCATTATCTCGGACCGGAAACAGTTGGACATACTTGGTGTTCACCTCGGCCCGTATCAATATCCATTTGTGATCGAAGGTATCGCGGATGGCCGGATCCCAACCGAAGGCGTGGTGACCCATAAGCTTCCTCTGGAGCAATACGAGGAAGGTCTCGAGTTGATGAAGAAGGGCGATAAATCCCTCAAGATTCTTTTGGTACCGTAAAGATCGGGACGCGTGAGCGTCGAATCGTACTCGTCGTCCTCGTCCTCGAATCTTTGGCAGCGCTGCGGTAAAGTAGCCAGCCAAACAAATCTTCGAGGACGAAGCGACAAGTGTTTGCGTCGCGTTGAATCGTTTCAACTTTTCCTAGCCAGCTCCTCCTGTTCTCCCCGCGCATGAAAGCAACCATTAGGAGTGTCGCTAAACTTGCCGGCGTCGCCCCTAGTACGGTCTCGCATTATCTCAACCAGACCGCCCCACTCTCGGCGGCGACGGCCAAGAGTGTCGAAGAGGCAATTGCCGCCTTGAATTATCGGGTCAACCTCGGCGCCCGTAGCCTCCGGCTGCGAAAGACCAATTCCATCGGCGTGGTCATTCCCAACATCACATCGCCGTTCTTTGGCGAGATCGCCGCTGTTATGGAGAACAGATTGTGGGAACGTGGGTTCCAAACCTTGCTTTGCATCTCGGAACGCAGTCCGGAACGAGAGCTATCTCAGGTTGCTCATCTGGTCAGCCGCCAAGTCGATGGGATTCTTCTCGTCTATTGCTCACAAAAAAGCCGGGTCGCTGAGACTTTAAGTGATATCTCGGTGCCAATCGTATTCGTTGATCGTCGCGTTCCCGATCAGTACTCGGTGTGCACCGACAATTTCCTTGGTGGCCGATTGGCTGGGCGCCATCTGGCCACACTGGGGCATCGGGTAATCGGTCTGTTGTGCGGAGAGCCGAGTGTCGAGAACGTAGCCGAACGTATCCAAGGTTTTCAGGTTGAATTACAGCGCTTCGGACTAGAAATCCCGGAAGCATACAAGGCTAAAGGCCGGCAAGACTTGCAGCTCGGACTTCGCATTACGGATCTGTTGCAGTTGGACCCGCGGCCGACTGCGATTTTCGCCACAAACGATATCGTTGCTATCGGCGCTTGGCGGAAATTGGTTGAATCCGGATTTCGTATCCCCCGGGACATCTCCATCGTGGGTTTCGACGATATCGCGATAAGCCGTTTTCTCGTTCCTCCGCTCACGACCGTGGCTCAGCCTTACCGAGAGATCGGCGCCAAAGCCGTCGAGTTGCTAGTCGACCTGGTGCAAGCCGGAGAAACCGGTAAGCCAGCGCAAGAAAATGTGATTCTCGCTCCGACGCTAAAAATTCGCGGATCAACCGCGCCGTTAAAGAAAGGAGGTGCAGGCAAAGCGATCGATGGTCGCCTGCCACAAAGAACCAAGCCCGTCCCCCCCAAATCAAAGCGTTCATCCAGAAAGGGCGCTAGCCGTCGTCCCTTCAAGTCTTGAAATCCATTTCCCAATTCCCGTTTCTCGAGAAACGGACTCCCAGAAACACTCATCCCAACCCCTATCTCCCTATCCCATCCATTATGACAAGATTCATCAGTCAATTGGCGCTTGGCGCGACTTGTGTCGCGCTAAGTACCGGTGTCGCCGGTGCTTGGAGCCTGGAAGAGGCAGCCAAGCCTTACAAAGGAACCGAGGTCTCGGTGATTTTTCTCGATCGCCCCGGCTACCACGCCATCGAGAAAATGCTTCCGGAATTCGAACAGAAAACCGGGATTAAAGTAAATTTCCAGTGGTTCCTTACGAGAGCACATTGGAAAAAGAGGTCCGCGACTTCTCGTCCAATGGTGACCTCACGATCGCTCTCGTCGATCTCGTTTGGATCGGCACATTTGCGGACTCAGATTACATCGTACCTATCGATGATCTGAAGAAACAGTTTCCGAATATTTTTGATCCAAACTACGACACCTCGGATTTCTTTCCGCTCTTGTTGAACGCGTTCGGTACCTGGAACAGCAAGGTGTACGGTCCTCCGTTCGACAACTATTCAGGCCTACTCTTTTACAACAAGAAGACGCTAAAAGACGCTGGCTTCGACAAACCGCCGGAGACCTGGGATGACTTACTCAAAGTCTATGCACCCAAGCTGACGCAGAATGGGAAGTACGGTTATGCGCTGCAGTCTCGGCGCGGCGAAACCCAATCGTGCGACAGTTTCATGCGCTTTATCTGGCCGTGGGGCGGGTCATTACTCGATAGCAAGTTCAAGTCAAATTTGCTTGCCCAGCAATCTCAAGCCGGTTTGGACTTCAGACAGCAACTCATGAAATACATGCCTCCGGGTATCGTGGACTACGACCATAGTGAGGCGGTAAACGCGCTCGCCCAAGGGCAGGTCGCCATGATCACAGAATGGTCAGCGTTTTATTCTACTCTCGTTGATCCCAAATCGTCCAAGATTGTCAATGATTTGGGAGTCGCGCCGGAGCCCAAAGGCCCCGATGGCCGGAAACCCGCCCTCGGCGGCTTTTCACTGGCGGTAGCGAAACAGGCCAACGATAACCAGAAAGCGGCGTCTTGGCTGTTCATCCAATGGGCGACCTCTAAGGAAACAGCCAAGCAATACGTCGAGAACGGCGGCGTCAGCGGCCGGCAATCGACCTACAAAGACCCCGAACTGGCCCAGAAATATCCTTTTGTCGCGCCCATGGTGGAATCATGGCAACAAGGAGTACCGGAGTTTCGTCCGAGGTTTGCCGAATGGCCGCAACTCTCCGAGATCGTAGCGGAAGTTGGGACCAACATTATGCTCGGAAGCGTTTCCGTGAAACAAGGCTCGGAAGAGATCGGTAAGCGAGTCGAGGAAGTCCTGACAAAAGCTGGATACTACGATGGTAAGAAGAAGCTAGCGCAGTAAAAGTTCAAACGGGTTTGCCCTGGCTGCGCCGGATTCCGCGCGTGCCGGGGCTGACCATCCGTCAAAATGACAAATGACAGATCACAAATGACAAATCGAGCCTATCTGAAGCATCGTAGAGGTCATTTATTTGTCATCTGTCATTTGTCATTCTTAATGGCTCGATCACTTTTGGAATAGCTAACTCTAACTATGGCCAAAGATAGGAAAGCCTACTCAACCGGAGCCCGATGGTTTGTTGGTCCAGCGATGATCGTCTTGCTAGCGGTTGGTATCATCCCGCTGCTTTTTGCATTGTGGACTTCGTTCCAACAGTTTTTGCTGCCGAAAGTCCATCTTCAAGGCTCGTTCCTCGGTATTTGGCCTATCTTTGACGCCCCGTTTGTTTGGCTCTCAAACTATCGCGACCTGCTTTTTGACGAATCGTTTCGGGACGCGCTCGGCCGTTCTCTTCTGTTTCTAGTTATTAATTTGCCGATCCAACTTGGGCTCGGCTTGTTTATCGCCCTTATGCTGCATAAACCGGGCAACGATTTGGTCAAGAATATCGCTCGGGTCGCCCTGGTTATTCCGATGGCAACGACGTTCGCCGTAGTCGGCTTAATGGGCCGACTCCTGTTTAATAGCGATTTCGGAATCAATGATTTCTTTTGGAACCTCATCTTTGGTCACAAAGTGCAATGGTTGGCCGACCCCAACCTCGCGTTTCTCAGTGTGTCCGTGATGGATTGCTGGCAGTGGACACCTTTCTGCGCGTTGGTCTTGTTCTCGAGCCTAACGATGGTGCCCATCGAAATCGAAGAAGCCGCCAAATTAGAAACGGACAAATGGTGGCATGTCCTCCGCAAAGTACAGCTGCCATTCTTACTCCCGGGAGTAACGGCTATTTTGATCCTGCGTACGGCCGATATCCTTAAGATGTTCGACGTGGTCTTTATCATGACCCGAGGTGGACCGGGCGCGGCTACCGAGCTGATCAGCATTTATATTCAGCGTATTGGGTTTCGATCGTTCGACCAAGGAATGGCGTCGGCTGAGGCAATCGTCTTGCTAATCCTCACGATCATCCTATCCCGCATTTACATCCGATTTATTTACCGTGAAGTCTGAACCCGCTAACAATAACGGCAGCGGCACCAACCTGCGGTATCGCCGGAAATTGCAGGTCGGCCACCTTATCGTCCTGGTATTGATCATCCTGGTCTGCGTCTTTCCATTTTATTGGATGGTCGCGACTTCGCTGAAGAATCAGCAGGATATCCTTTCTCCGGTACCGAAGTTCTTCTTCACACCGACGATGGAGAATTATCAGCGGGCAATGACGAAGTTCGACGTTCCGCTGAGTTTAGAGAATTCACTCATCGTCGCAGTCAGCTCGACGTTGTTAGCTCTCTTGCTCGGAACCCCGGCGGCATATGCTATCGCTCGGTTTGAATTCAAGGGCAAAAGGGACCTTTGGTTTTGGTTTATCACCAATCGGATGTTGAGTCCCATTGTCCTGGCGCTCCCTTTCTTCATTCTGGCGCGAAACGTGAAACTGCTCGATACGCAACTGGTCTTGATCCTGATCTATCTCACTTTCAATGTTCCAATCGTTATCTGGATTTGCGCGGACCAATTCCGCAACATTCCTAAAGAGCTTGATGAGGCCGCTACTTTGGAAGGGTACAATTCATTTGCTATTTTTTGGCGTATTGGTCTGCCCTTGGCGGCGCCGGGTATAGCGGTTTCGGCCATCTTCAGTTTCATCTTTTCCTGGAACGAGCTGTTATACGCTCTGGTTTTGACCCGGAAATATGCGCAGACGGCTCCGGTCGTGGCGACCAGTTTCATGAGTGGTTACGACCTGCCCTGGGGCCAGATCATGGCCACCGGGACCATGATTGTCCTTCCGGTAATTATCTTCAGTATTATCGTTTCAAGACAATTGGTCCGAGGATTGACTATGGGCGCGATCAAGTAGGCCGGCCGCACAAGGCCTTTGGTGTACTTGCTCGCAGATTCTGTAGTAGGGACCTGTCAGACCTATCCCGAAGGGATAAGGCCGCCACGTCCGTACCGAACAAATTCCGCGGCGAAGCCGATACTATAACATTTCAATTTGTAGTTGTTGACTTCGTTGACCAGATACTGAAACATTAGATAATAATGTTACGAGTTCTGCTATTCCTGCTCTGGTTCGCATCATCGGCGGCCATGGCCAACGGTCTCGACCCACACCTGCTCACCTTTGTCCAGAACGCGGTTCCCGAAGGCCGGATCGTCTTTTGCGGCGAAGTAGAATGCCACGAAACGCCATACGCATTGTTCCTTCTCGAGCAGGAAGCTAGGCGTGGCGTTCTGGTGATAACCGGGGGCCCGGCCAATCCGTCCGCCGAATCGCCGCAGGTGTTATTTGCCGATACCTCTTTCGACTTCGCGTTGTCTCAAAGCCTGATCCCTCCGGAAGTAGTCTCTGAGTTTTACGCTTTGCTGGGAATAACCCGACCGACGCCAACTCAGGCATCTGTCACAGCAGTCGCCGAGGATATTTACCCTGTCGGAGCAGCGCTTAACACCGTGCTGGGTCCGATCGCCGGCTTCACTTTCCGGTCGAATACCACGTTGGGAATCCTCCAAGAGCTAGAACAATCGGATGCGATTCCTGTTAGCCCGAGAGCCGCACCTGCCGGTTCAATTCTGGTATGTCCAACGACCTACTCTCCAAAAGTATCGTTAGGCTCAGTCGTTATTCTTGGGTCCGACCACCAGGTGTACGGCCCTGATTGCAGAAAAGGCGGTGCGTGGGCCTGTTTCGGCCGACTCGAGACATGGATTGAGAAGTATGGCGGCAAAAACCAGCTGTTCGGGTTTCTACTTCGAGCGCGTTCGGAGCAGGCATCAACCTAGATGCTGGAAGGGAAACGATGCGATCTCTCCTCGCCTGGAGCTTCGTTATAGCGCTCATCGCGAGCATTTCGGGTTGCGATGATAGCATCAGCTCGCCGAGCGATGGAGGTTCAGGCACACCGACCCAAAACGATTTGGCCCAGGGCCAGCAAATCGGAAATGCGGTATCGGGAAACCAGCCCGTCTCTAACGCGGGCAGCGCCGGCTTTGGGACTCCGCAAGATCAGCTAGGCGATCCTGCCTTTTCTTCCGGAACTCAAGTAGCTCGTATCGACACGGATGGCGATCCGAACGAGAGCACGACTTACGATCACAGCTACAACCCGGAAACGTCAGGTACAATCGATGGCCAACCGGTTGACTCATCCCAGTACGCCTACGTCGTGCGCAATGCCGCCATGGCCGCAGCGGGCGTACAGATTGGTGATTGGGCTTTAGTCACGAACGTTGACACCGGGGAGCAGGTTTGGGCCAGAGTTGAGGACAACGGCCCAGCTTACGCCCCAGCAGGTGAAATTTCGGAGGCCGCCGCGACTGCGGTAGGCATCCAATTCCAAAAAAACTCCAATACTATCGGAAATCCGATGGTCTCCGTTCAAGCGTTCGCGCACAGCGGTTCAATTGCTGGAAACTAAATATGAAAATCCTGAGCCTTAATTTAACCATTCTATTTTTGTCGCTGGGTAGCGGCCTCGCACAGAATGTGGCATCACCCAACGGTCAGTATTCATTAACGGGCGGCACTGCTGCCCGGGTCGTAGAGCATGGGGCCGCGATATTCACAGTCGTTGATGATATGCAAGGAGTTAAGCACCTGGACGTTAGCTGGTCGCCTGACTCCTCCCGGGTGGTAGTAGCGGTCGACTTCGTGAGGGGCAGTTATATTTATGCGGCCTATTTGCAAGACGGAAAGTGGCAGAGGGCTCTAGAAGTAGATCCTCAATCTATATATGATGACTTGACCAAGCAGGTGGGCGCTTCAGGCCGAGTAGTAAAGGATTTACGCGCGCCGGGAAACTGGCTCGATAACCGGCGACTCACCGTCAATGGCAAGTTAACTTTCTCGTCTCAACAGCAAGTCGCGTTCAGTTATACTTTGACCTTCACTGACGCTCCGACTCAGGTTAGTCGAGGCGGGTTCAATGAAGGCGCGATAAAAGGAGAGGACTTCCGTATACATTGAGAGGCGGCTTCATTCTCCGCTGATTAGGCGTTGCCAGTATGCAGGCCCTGCGGCTCTATCTCAGGATCTCGTGCCTGGCGCCTCGAGCCAAGTATACTTTGGCGGCCTCATCGAAGACTCGGTCGACGGTTATCTGCTGCATACACACGTTGTTCGTGCACGAACTCTGACGATTATTGTAAGCGTTAACGCAAGGGCTGCACGCTAGCGCCTGCCAAATCGTGACCGCTCGAGGGGTCCGGGCGCCAAAAAGGGCCGGCGTTTCCGGACCAAACAGCGTTAACGTATGAACTTGAGTCATGGCCGCAAAATGAGCAGGACCGCTGTCATTGGTGACCAACAACTCCGAAAGCGTGTAGAGAACCAGCAGCTGTCGCAACGTGGTTTTTCCAGCGAGTGAAAAACAGCGAGGCGATCCGATGTCCTGAACCATGGCTTCGATCGGTCCCGCCTCATCGGGAGCACCGGTAAGCCCTATATAGATCTCCGGGAACGCATCCAGCAAGCGGCGCGCGACCGATACGTACCGGTCCGCCGGCCATTTACGCAGGGGTAGTAGGTCGCTTGCGTTCGGATTTAGCAACACAATCGGAGGCTCGCCGTCATTACCGGTCTCCCGCTGGAGCAGACTGCGAATCTCATCCTGTTCGCCGGCTGCTGGTTTAAAATCGGGAACCCATTTCTCAATCGGAGGCACCGGAACTGATAATTTACCCGATCGCGGCACCGGTTGTTCGAGCGCCGCCACCATCAACAGGAAGATTTGGCTGGTGTGAAGATAGGGATTGTACGATAGCCGGTGCGTCATCAGGTCACCGCGATAGGGACCGTCCCCGAAGAACGTGTGAAACCCAACTCGTTGCCGGGCGCCGGACAGGAACGTCAGAAGCGCCGATCCGCGAGAGAAAAATTCCAGATCCACCGCTGCGTCCAGCCGTTGTCGCCGCATCCGAATCAGGGCGCGCAGGGCTTGTCCGGCGAGTTCGAATGGGTGCTTGTGCCGAATGGTGATCACGTTTTCGGGCGGAACAAGCCCCATCGCATCGAGAATGAATCGATTTTCTTCAAAAACCAAAAAGAACACGTTTTCGCGCCCTACGAGTTGTAGAGCCCGCGAGATGGCGGGATACGCGAGTACCGTCGAACCTTGTTCAGCTAGTTTGACGAAAAGCAAGCTCCGCGGAAGCTCGACCCTCTCCGGTACAAACCGGTCGCCTTTGAGTCGTCGCAGCAGGGTTAGGATGGCGCACAGCGGAACACCAATAAGACGGTCAATAATCTGGAGCTTGCGAGTATCGAGTTTAAGAGCCATTTATGCAGGGCTTTCTCCGACGCCGGCTCCCGCACTCGGCATCGGCTTCCCAAAGATAAAATGTTTCACGCTTTTCTTAGTTCGCACGGCTTATCGATAGCCTACTGGTGTCGTGTCCCGCAAATAGCATGGGTTTTGTCGTCTGTCAGCCAGCCAGATAAAGACCTGCTCGCGATTTGCCTCCAATGATCGCAGTCTCGGAAGGTCGTTTGGCCGCGCGGCAAAGGTGGCTTAAGAGCTTAGGCGCGTGGAATGTCGGTGCAATTGCGGTTTGGATCATTATTTTCCTGGGGTTGGCGATCCGCACACTCGCCAATCCAAATCGGGCCACCGCATTCACCGTGTATCGGCTTGCGGGGATCCACTGGTTGAGCGGTCAGCATTTGTACGGAGACTGGAGAGGGTTTGTCTACAGCCCGCTGGCAGCCGTTTTCTTTACTCCT